>NZ_JBNCAR010000013.1:0-79004 GCF_051280715.1 Thauera sp. AutoDN2
GCTCGAGCACACTGGGATCTACGGCTTGCTACCCCGGACGCTCAACATAATCGAGGCATCTACATAATCGGCCTTATGTGGAGATCCACATAAGGCCGAGGACGAGGCGGTCAGCTTGAGGAAAAGACTGGCAGCTTGACGATCAGAAAGCCGACTTCGACCTCGCAAACATCATCAGGCAGGTCAGGGTCGGTACTTCCAGTTGGCAGAATGGGGAAGCCGCTATTCACCGTCGCCTGGCGCTCGAACGGCAGATGACCAGCACATTGCTGCCGAACTGCGCCATCAAACCACCGGCAGCTAAGGCACCGATGTCCTGCCGGTCGATCGGAGGTTCGTGTTAATGCCAGCCCAATCAGACAGGAAGCCGACTGCACCGCAGAAGCCCCTGAGATGGCGCCCGACGGTGTCGGCGCGATGGCCGGGCGAAGGCGAACATTGGTGCGTCCGAGACCAAGCACCCTGGTAAGCAGCGCCGTATGGGCGCGCATGGACACTGACAGGCACTTTAACTAGACTGCGCTCGAGTTCGTAGCTTCCACTGGATTCCGCGATGCCCTCCTCTTCCGAGACAGCCTCCGATTCGATGTCGGTTATCAGCCTACTTGGGGGTGAGGCTGTTCTCCACGCGAAGCCTCGCGTGCCGCTCGAATGGGTTCCGCTTGTGCGCAAAGGGCTGCCGTCTGGCTCGATTGACGCCGCGATTCGGGTGACCCGGATTCCAAAGAGCGATCTGGCCCATGCCCTGAATATATCGGAACACACTCTACAGCGCCGGAAGCGCGAAGGCATGCTATCGCCCGAGGAGTCGGGCAAGCTCGTTCGGTTTGCCCGCATCGTCGAGCGCACAGCACTGGTGCTCGAGGATACGGATGTAGCACTGGATTGGATTCAAAGCCCCAACCCTTCGCTCGGTGGTGGCACACCCTTGTCTCTTTTGGACACGGAGATGGGTGCCGACGTCGTGCTCGACACCCTCGGTGGGATCGAGCACGGCGTCTTCGTATGAAGCAGTGTCGTTGCTCGGAATAAAGATTCCGCACTCGGCGGAGAAACTGCACGCCACTTCTGCGGCGACTCGTCGCCGTGGAGTTCCCTGATGACCTACAGGGCAAGATTGCGGTCCCTGCCCTGCTCGAACGCGTGCTGCAAAAACTCGCTTCGCGCGCGGCCCCACGATTGTCGGGCGTTACGCAGTTCGCGGTCATTTAACCTTATACATTCCTCAGCCCAATCAAATGAGCTGCTCGAAGATGAGCCGCGCAGGCTTTTGAGTAACCGGTGACAACTGTACCCTCGCCTGCACTTCGATCTGATCCCCCCCGGCTGTACTGAACAACTCGCCGACTGCGCGATGCAGCCGAACCTGCTCTTCGGAGTTGGCGGTTTCGAGCAACAGGGGAATGCGCCCCCCCGCAGGGGTCCTTAACGCGCTGCCCTCGGCCATGTCGATGATATCGGTCACCATCAACGATCGCCGGTAATGCCCGTAGACCCGCATCCGAAAAAGACGACACTCGCCGTCGATAGGCGCGGGCAACTCGGATGCCGCCAGATAAACTGGACCAGTCGGCAGATCCAGTTGTACTCCATGGTGATGGAGCACTTTCAGCCTTTTCTCCTGTCGTGGCGACAGAGCCGGGGCATGCTCATCGTCCAGACGTGCGAGGATGGTAGCGTGTTCCTCTCGAATTCGATGCTCAAGATCCGCCAACTCCCTTGCGATCGCGATCTTGATCGGCATTGCACTGACCTCGTCCAGCCCCAGCGCTACCTGTGGCGCGGCCACCATGTGAATCTCGGCAAGCATTTGGCTATGCACCGCTGTCACATGCAGCTTCAGCCATATGTCCTGACGGCGGGGCTCAGGGATCAACAAGCGCAGTTCACGCTCAAGATCCCTAACCCGCACCTGTACGCGCTCGAATGCCAGCCGCTGCCCTGGGGCACTGATTGGCATCGAGACCGCCCTGGAGAACTCATCGATCATACTCACTCCCCTTCTTCACACTAGATGGCATCAGTAGTCCAGAAACCTCCACAATTTGGTCTCGGAGAACGGCAGCGACGCCTGCGGCCAGCATCCACGCATGGAATCCATCCAGGGAAATCGCTGCGGACGGTGGCCGCACGTCTTCTTCGACCGGCTGGGTGCTCCACAGCAAGTAGATCTTGGGACGAGCCTGGTGCGGCGTATGTTCAAAGGTTGGACAGGGCACCCCAAATGCTGCGCGAAACGCCCCCCGAATGGCTGCTCGCTCACGCGCAAGACCCTCCGTCGCGTCGGAGCACACGGATATCCCGATTCGAAGACCGGACGCCCCACATCGCCGCAACCAGTCGAACAAGGTCGCGGCACGTGTCGGGTCGAGCGCGAAGTGGCCCGATCGCCGGTAGCCCTCGACCCAGCTCATCCATGCGGCGTCCCCGACACTGCTGGGTAGCGCCGACCGCATAGCGCGATACTTTGCAGCTTGCCGTCGCCTGAAGTCGATTCGGTCAGCGGACTCGTTCCACAGCAGGAACTCGCGCAGAAAATGGGCATCGTGATCGCCGCTTCTCCAGATCCGCCGACTCGGACTCCAGGCTCCGACCAAGCGCAGAATCTGCATTGCAGCATGCACGATTGAATGCACCACTTCCGGCCTGCACGCATTTCGTCTGCAGACCCACGCAACCAGATCCTCGGGCGGCTTCTGGGTTGCCAAATCCTCAAGAATCCAGGCCACGCGCTCAATGCTGGGCGGCGGATCGTCTTTCAGCCAGGACGGTGGCACGGGTTCGACCAGCGTGATCCCTTCGGCTACGTCAGGCCAAGTTGATTTGCCTGCGTATGCGTAAAGCAATTTCCAGATCTGCGCATTTCGGTCGCCCAGCCCTTCCCGCGCCCTGAGCCGCTCCAGCCGTTTTCTAACGGATGCGGGCAGCTCACCGATCAAGCGAGCGCAGTCCGAGGCGGTGATGACGATCGTGCTCGACAGCACGGCATGCAACTCACCCTGCAGCCAGCGCTCATATTGATGTGCGTACGATCGCAGTGAGCTTGCCGCAAAATGGCCCATCCCGGCAGCAATCGAGTTCAGCCAATTGACATCACCCCGCTCTCGATTTCCCCCCACGATCTGGCGATTGCACCACGCGTGTGAAAGGGTGTGAAAAACTACCGAGGCATCGCCCGTCGCCGCGCGTAGTAGCCCGATCAGCGCGGCATGAAGCGTGCCGCGCCGATAGACGTGATCTGGGTGGTGAGGGTCGCCAAAAAGGAGATCAACATCCGTTGCCCCCTCGGCGCGACGCCTGCGGACCCAGTCATCCAGCACGGACGCTGCGACGTCATCGAGACGCATGGCCCGAACGCCGCTGTCCGACTTCGGTTGACGGTCGCGGATCATCGGCGCGACCTCCAGGACCGCCCCCTGCACATTGCGCAGCCGCAACGTCATCAGCTCCTCGGTCCGCAGCCGGCAGGACCATGCCAAGCGGAGCGAGACGGAAATCGCCCCGCGCAACCGATCGTCGAGATCACAGCGCGCGAGCCACTGATGAATGCGGTCCAGTTCGTGTGGCCAGATCGTGTTCGCAGCCGGAGGTGGATCAGGCAGCTGTGTGTGCAGAGCCTGCTCGAGTGCATCGATGCCGTGCCACCTCACCAGGTGATCATGAAAACTGGACATCGCCGATGCCAAATTCTTGCGGCTGCCAGCGCTTTTTGATGCCAGGACACGCTTATATATCTCGAACCATGCGGAGGCGTCGCGCGTCAGGGCGGTCATCCCCTGCAACTCCAGCATGAGCGGCTCCAGGAGCGGCGGCACGTAGCCAAGGATCGTGTTCACTGCGAGGTCCGAAACGCGCTCCGTGCCCGACTCGACCAGATCCACGGCCCAGGAGAATAACAATGCTGTTTGCCATCCTGATCGACACGCGGCTTCCATGTGCCCCCCGATCAAGCGCAGCATTTCCTGACGCATGCGGTGGTGCGTACCATCGGTCCGGGCGCCCTCCCGGATCGACGTTTTCAAGGCATCGATCAGCGCGTGACACTCTCCCGCTGTGGTGTCAGCCATATGGATCGCATCGAGGAGGCGTCCCATCGTGGAGATGTCTGTCGGCGGTGCAGCAAGGTCATCTGTGATCGAGAGAGCGAGTCCGGACTCGCGCCTCGCCAAGGCAGACCTCGGCAACGCACACAATGGCGCGTCACGGCACACATGTGCGGCAAGAAACCCTGGCAGTGACAGTACAGCCCATGTGCGACCCGCGGTGAGCACCCGCTCGACGACAATCTCGTCGCTCACGTCATCCCAGAACGGGACTGTCGCCCGCACAAACCCTGCGAGCTCCGCGATGGCAGCGTTCTCGCTCACCGCTTGTGCGCCACGCTGTTCCAGCAGCGCACAGACGGCGGGACCGAGCATGCGTCGGTCCAACCACCCTTCCCCCCATGTCCACTCGAGGAGGAGGCTGCCCGATTGATCGGCAAAAAGGCCTTCGCGCAGCGCAGCGGTCGCAAGCGTGAGATCGCGACGGGTGAGCACCGCTTCAGTCCCGATCAGCATCCCGAGCAGTCGTGCCTCCCAACCGAGCCACTCCGCGCGAAGAATTGCCTTTTGGAAGGCGATGAATCGGCGCGACTCGGCAACGCTGGAACTCGTCGTGCTGTAGCGAACGCGGCCGGCACGGTCACCGCGCACATTGACGGCTCGACGGGGCGCTGCACCATTCCCGCAAGAGTTGCGACTCATGCGACGATTCCCCGCAGCGGCCCCACCCCCAGGCGCGCGAGCTCTGCGTTCATCGCATTCACGACATCGAGCGCTAGCGCCAGCAGGCTGTCGCCGCCATCGCTGGACAGGGGGTGCTCGCCCTGCGTAACGTGGCGCATCAGGCGATCGATTGCGCGACTCGAAACGCCCAGCTCCACGAGCCGCGTCTGCCAATAAGCCCGTCCAAAGTTCTCGACGAGGCTGAACTCTTCTGGCCACCAACGCACCAGCTCACTTGAGCCGACAGGTTGGATCTCGCCTTGACGAGTGATCTGGACAAGCAACTCAACCGGAGCGCACGCCCCGATCTGCTCAAGGGTAGCGGCAGCGTCCGCGAAACTCTCGAAGCGACGCAGTCTGCGGGCCAATGCCTTGCAATGCCGCCGATACAGTTCAATTTGGTAGCGTGCAAGCTTGGCGAACGGGGTGGGATGCGGGCCGGCCGAGCGACCATCCGGCGCCCAGGCGGAAGGCGAGCGCTTGTCGAGCAGCCCAACGACCGGCGCATCAATGTCGACGTCGGCCGTAATGGGTAACCGGGTAACGGACCGCAAAGCCAGGACAAACACCAGAATCGAAGCGGCCGCTCGCGTGTAGGTGTTGTGATACTCGATCAGCTTTCCAAGGCCCGCGTTGCGCCCGGGTGCCACGGTTTCCACTTCGGAAGTCATCCAGGCGAACAAGCGCCGCATTGTGTCGTCGGTTGGAACGCCTAGAGCCCCTGCAGGCAACCCGGCCACAAGTGGCACGGGTGCGCCCCAACCAATGCGATCAAACAGCGCCCCCGCAGCCTGCCAGGCCATATCGCGCGCCAGCAATGTGTAGTACGCTTTGCTATGCGAAACGGTTTCAAACCGGCCGCTCAAAAATGCGGCCAGCACACGGTGCATGCCGAGTTCCGCGACACAGAAGCGCTCTACCGTGTTGCCTGCGCGCGCCAGGGTCGGCTTAATGCGTGCACTACAGCCGTGTGAAAGAAGATCAGCCTCCGAGATTTCAGGGGCGTCAAGCATCTCATCCACGGTCAGCGCAGCCGGTTTTTCCTGCTGCAATTTTCGAAGCCGGGCAGCCAGAAAATGGGGGAGCGGACGCGTCACTACCCTGCTCGCAGCGACGCTTCCGGCGCCCCGGGCGCGTCGGGCATGCGGCGCAACCGCGTTCAGGTCAAACAGGTAGAGCCCGCTTTCGACATCGATCGCGGCGGTCCAATCCCCAGCCCAGCGCGACAGCAGAGGAAGGCTGCGGGTGAGCTCGGTGTTGAGCCCCGTCAGCAACACGAGGGCGTGAAGGATCGCGCGCGGGTCATCATCCTCGACGCGCGCACGCAAAAACTCGCACGCTTTGATGAACTGAGATGATTCAAGGGCTCGATGCGAGGCCCGCGCTTGTTGTGCGTGCTCGGCCGCATAGTGCCACCGCGCACGGTAGTAACTCATCACTCTCGCTGGCTGCGACTTCTCGACCGGGGCCGCCGACGATGCCGAGAAACGAACCTCTGCCTCGCGCAGAATCGTTGATATGAGCGGATCGGCATCAGCCCTTTCACCCGCTTCAACAAGCTCTCTCAACCGGTTTGCCCGGCCCGGAGGGACCGGCCTTCCCTCAAGCACACCGCTGACAATCTCGGCACCGATTGCAGCCAGCAGGTCCGCTTGGACCTCCTCCGTGATAGTCAATACCAGGCGCCAAGCTGGGTACTTGGCGAGGCGCCGCCACAGCACCGACGAGGCGTTTCTTTTGACGCCGGGTGTAGGCAGCGTCAGCTCGGCGCACAACTCACGCAAGAGAAAGTCTGGCTCCGTGATCCACCTTCCGAGCGCCATAACCGCCAGAGCAGCCCCCCCGAGCGCTTGTTCAAGCGCGGGCTGGTCAGCTGGGGGACGAAGGGTCAGCAGTACGCGGCGCAGAGTCTCGCGCGACACCAAGCCGAGATCACTATTCCTCTCTCTGTCCATTGTTAGTAATCGTGGTTAAGAGAGGTCCAGCGTACCGCGAGCGACAAGGTCACTCTTGTTCGTAAAACACAGGTTCTTGGGGGTTTTGTGAGGAAGTCCCCCAAACGCCCCCAAGGTAAGCTGAGGGCCCTTCGGCCCCCATGTGCGCATCACTCAGCGGTCGTAGGCTTTGCTCAGAACCTGCGATGCGGACAGTTCGATCTCGAGGTCGCCGTCATCTCGGCGGAGCAAGACACGGCCACTTGCACTGTCCTGACCGAACCTGAACCGGGCACGCACTGTACACAGTCGCTCGCCCACGCCCTCGAGTCGGTGCACGGTGGCGCCATGCGTTTCGAGGATGCGACAACCGCTGTCCTTCAGAACCAACTCGCCATCAAGCAGCCGCGTTGCGTACCAGCCGGCCCAACCCAGCAGCGCCAGGGGAATGACAAGCGGGACCACAATCAGCGCGATGACAAAGTAGCTGCTGTCCGTCCATCTCCGCTGCGAGCGGCCATCTTCACGAGCCAACGCCTCAGGACGATCCTTTTTCTCTTCCATGTGTTCAACTCCTTGACCTTA
Organism: Thauera sp. AutoDN2; assembly: GCF_051280715.1. Lineage (NCBI taxonomy): Bacteria > Pseudomonadati > Pseudomonadota > Betaproteobacteria > Rhodocyclales > Zoogloeaceae > Thauera > Thauera sp. AutoDN2. Next base: position 7,286 of record NZ_JBNCAR010000013.1, read on the forward strand.
TGTATTTGCGCGTAACACCTGAAACTCAACAGCCTCCCTCCGACTGCTCCCGCAAGAGGAAGACACGATTCACGCTACCCCAGAGACGCAGATGTTCAAGGGCACACAAAGACGCCCGGGCAAACCGAACCGTGTGCCTTCGATCACCACCGTTGTGCATTGACCGCTATGCCAGTGCAGTCACCACGAACGGGCGCGCTCCCAGATGGCGGTGGTACCGACCAAACCCGGGCTGCCTGGGGGCACATCGGTTAATCAGATCGCTTTGCCCCGAAAGGCGATCCGCGGCGCTCAAGAGGATGGCCTCCAGGCTCTGCGGCTCCCTCAGACCAAGCCAGGCAGGCGCCCCTTTCGCGCAACCCAGCACATGCATGAGTGCAAGATAGTGCTGCTCGTCGATCAAAACGCGGTGCTGTGCCTGTGCGGCCGCAATCCATTCAATGACGGTCAGGCGGTGCCCTACCAGTCTCCCGCGCGCCGATAACTCGAGATTGCGATAGCCCAACCTGTACTCGTCAGCCTTGCCGGCGTCGTGGAGGAAGGCCGCAAGGATGAGAATGCCCAGGTCAATCCGCCTCTCATGCAGACCGAGACCTACGGCGCGCTCGACCACGTCGACGATGTGCCGCAGATTTCCACTCCGGCCCGCGTGATGGCCCGCAAGCGAACTCGGGCCATTGAGATAGCGGCGAAATCGATCGCCCTGCCAGAAGATGGCATTGAACAGATGCCTCAAGGATGGCGATAGCCCGTCCCAGTACCCGCCGGCACGTCTGAGAAGCGCACGGTCACCGAGCCAGCTCGGCGGCACCGTGTCAAAGAGGTTCAGCGATGGCTCGGGCCGCTCGAGCGGAACCAGGCGCGCAATGCGCACCGCGCCCTTGGTGGAGGTCGGACGTCCCAGCCACCTGATGCTTACCAGGCCGCCGGTAACAATCCGAACATCCACGCTGCGCGACAACCACTCCACTGTCATACTCGCCCGCTCGTGAAAGAGTACAGCCCGATTCATCTTGTCGTGGCCGTCAAAGTACAGTCTCGTGATTGACTGGACCCGGAACGCCAGCGGCAGATGCTGCACGACAAGATCGTCCCCAACAGGCAGTGCATGCACCGCCAAGGTCGCGACGTAATGGCGCTCATTCATCATCAGCCCCCTCGAGCGCGCCCGACAGCGAGCCGTCAGCATCCGTATGTTCATTCGCGTCGGCCGACTTCTCGACACCACCACCGATGGTTCGCGCGAGCAAACGCTCGAAGGCCGAGCCATCCTGGCGCGTGAGGTTCGGCACGTAGCGGCTGTAGACCTTGAAGAGCATCTCCGTGCTGGTATGCCCCATCTGCCGGGCGATCCATTCCGGGTTCTCGCCCGCAGCCAGCCACAATGTGGCCGCGGTATGTCGTGTCTGGTAAGGACGTCGCGCTTTCAGCCCAAGGTGGCGCAGCAGGGGATACCAGACCCGCTTGGTGACGTTGTTGTGATCGAGCGGACTTCCATCGCGGGAGCAGAACACGTATTTGCCCAGCCGCGCCGTCCTTGCCCGCTGGCGCTGCAGCGCTTCGAGCACCAACTGACTCATGCGGATGTCGCGAATCGACTCGGTGGTCTTGGCCTCGTCCTCTTGCTCCCCCATGACGCGCGTCTCTCGAATCAGGATCAGTCGATGCTCGAAGTCGACGTACTCCCACTTGAGCCCATCGACCTCGCCGGTGCGCATGCCGGTGAAGAATCGCACCGTGAAGTAGTCCCGGAAATCCTCGCGCACTGTCTTGAGAATCTGCTTGACCTCCTCGAGCGTAAAGGGCTGCACCTCGCTCTTGGGGATCTTGAGCGGTTTGATGTTGTAGAAGGGACAGATAAACTGAAAGCGGTCGGAGGCTTCCTTCAAAATCAACCCGACGATGTTCATGATCGCGTTGATGCGGCGGGGTGACAGCGTCTCCTTCTTCCGTCCGGGGACTTTGGCGAGTTCGGAACGGAATTGAAGCAGTTCTTCCCGAGCGATGCTTCCGACCACCCGCTCACCGAAGCGCGGGAGCAGGTACTTCTGCACGATGTCGTCGACCGTGCGCCGGTAGGAACGACGCCAGGCCACCTCGTTTTCAGAGATCCAGGTTGCGGCGAATTGCTCGAATCGTGGCGTCTCACGTGCAACCGCTCCCCACTGAGCAGCAAACGGTGCCCCGATAGGCATCGCAGCCGGCAAAGGCGGAGCGACTGTGACGACCGCTTGCGCTTCTACCCGGCCTCCGTGGGCTTTTGAGTTCTTCTTGCTGCCAGGGAAGAAGCTGGCGTAGTCGAAGGTGCCAGCGGCAAGATCCGTTTCAAGACGCTGTACGAGTCGCATGAGCTTCTTGCGGTTCGCGGGAGTGTCTTCCAGCCGCGTGTATTCACGACAACGCTTCCCTTCATAGCGAAAATCGATGAAGAGCGTTCCTGTGCTCGCGAGAGTCCGAATGCTAGCCATGACACACGCCCCCGTTCGACATCGGAATCACGAACGTGTTGAGTGAGGACTTCGCCATGTCCTCCTCGATCCTCTCCCAGACGTATAGGATCTTCCTTCCTCCAAACGGACGGATGTAGTGCACTCCTTCAAGCAGAACGCTGTCCTTGAGGCGCTCACGAATTGTTCGCTGGTCGTACTTGATGCGATCGGATAGTTCTTCAGTTGTCAGATAGGTCGCAGCCATTTCTTGCTCCTTTGCTATTTATCTATTTGTCTAGCACCTAGACAGTTTCAATCTATCGCAGAAGAGCAACGGGTCAACCCGCTATTTTCTAGACAGCTACAATCTCGCCGTACCCACTGGAGTCTGTGCACATGGATCGGCAACAAATCAATGTTCGGCTTACAGAAGAACTAGCCACCAAAATCGATCATCGACGAGTCTCGCTTCAAGCCGTACTAGGGAGGATCCCGAGTCGGTCCGAGGTCTTGCGCCTCGCGTTGGAGGCCTACTTGGGAACGGACACCGACGGGGCCAAGGGCAGACACGAGCAAAGATCAAACGGTGACCTCGCCAGAAAAGCAAAAAAATGACGGGGCCACGGGTGGGCCAACATGGGCCAAAGGTGGGCCAACATCATTCTGGTGGCCCAAGCGCAAAAAAGCCAACCACCGTTAAGTGATTGGCTTTAATGACTTTTTTTGGTTGCGGGGGCAGGATTTGAACCTGCGACCTTCGGGTTATGAGCCCGACGAGCTGCCAGACTGCTCCACCCCGCGTCGGAGAAACAAAACTATAAACGAGTCGTGCGCAAATTTCAATCCTTTTTTGCGCCGCACAAGGCTCGGAGAAAACTGGTGCCGGCAATAGGAATCGAACCCACGACCTTCTGATTACAAATCAGCTGCTCTACCAACTGAGCTATGCCGGCAAGGCGCTCGGATTATAGCGCAAGCTTGCGGATCCGATCTGCTTGCATCAAAGACTGTTTTTTTATACAGTTATTAGCAAGCTACAGTTCGGGGGAACAGGTCATGGAAACGATACTTGCACGAGTCATCACGCCTCTTGGGCTGCTGGCCGGCCTCTTGCTGGCCACCGGTCACATCGGCGGCGCACTTGCGCTCTCGGTTGCAGCCGGAGCGTGCGCATGGCTGGTGCGCTCCGGCGCGCTCCAGCACGACCTGCATCGGTCCCGTGAGGCCTAACGGCCAAATCTCTGGACCAACTGCTGCAGTTTCTGCTCGTGGCGGCGCTCGGCCTCTTCCGCCGCACGTTTCTCGCGCTGCTGGCGTGCCACCTCGGCAAAGCGCTCCTTGAGTGTGGTCGCAGCGTGCGTGCGGTGTTCCTCGGTGAGCTCACCCACCGGCTGGCCATCCAGGTCATGACGGTGAGTGCCGCGCGCCACCGACTTCAAATATTTGGTCGAAGCGGTGTGCAAACGCAAGGCCACGCGCAGGTTCTTGCGCTCGAAGTCAGGAAAGCGTTCGAGGATGGCCGTGTCGATCTTCAGGGCCAGCGGCAGATAGTCGCGAAACGTGGGTGATTCGGCCTGAAGGCGCTTGAGCATCGCGCGCGGGTCGACCTTTGCTCGAACCTGTTCGCTCGTAGCTGCCTCGGCAGCAGCCGGCTGCTCTGCAGCAGCCTCGATCTGTTCTGAAGTCATCTTTGCAAGAACTCTGGATTCGGTATAAAAATCTGAATTGGCATAGAGCCAAGTACAGACGTGGGGCACGGTGGCATGGGGACGATCGGGACCGCATTCTAACCCGAGCACCCCTCCCTGCGTCCGGGTGGGCGGTCGATGTGCGTCCGGCGCACACAGCCGAGTTGTCGATCGAATCAGGAGCAGATCATGAGAGAACGCTGGCGCCGCTTACCGGGCTCGCGGACCGAACCCGCAGGCCTGGAGCGCAAGATATTACGCCGGCTACCGTTGATCGCACTCGCGGGTACGGCTGCATGCATCTCTATTTCCTTGCTTGCACGCCTGATGTGGTGGGGCGACGACAGCAACGAAACCCTGCGCTCGCTGCAGATGATCGACATCTGGGTGATCGCAGCCGTGGTTCTGCACTGGACCGTCATCGCGGTCGTCGCAATCTACGCCTTTATCATATTCGTAATGAAGGGACCGGCTTACATTGCCGACCGTTACGAGCTTCCAGACGAGGACGCCCCGCGCTGAACCAGCCGCGGGGCGTCGGACAAGCGAGAGATGCGCTCAGACTTTGCCTGCGGGAGCCTTGCCACCACTATTGGCAGGGGCGTGATGCTCATCAATTTCTTCCCAGCCAGTGATCATCGCCTTGACGTGCGCGAAGACCGTGTGCCCGGTCGTGGTCAGATACACGTGGATGAAGAAGAACGCCGTGATCATGAATGCGCCGGCCGTATGCACGATGGCCACCGTCTCGAGTGTGAAATACTTGTCCAGCCCGAGCTGCGCCCAGTTGCCGTAGAACAGGTACAGCAGCCCTGAGCCCCAGATTACCGGCGAGATGAACGCCAGCAGAGCGAGGTAAGCCAGGCGCTGCAGCGGGTTGTGCTTCTGCACCACCGTCTTGCGGAACGGGTGCGGCATGTCCTTGAAGATCCCCACCGTGTAGTAGAGCACCATCGCCCCGACGTTCCGCATCGAAGGCAGATACTGACGCCACTCACCGGTGGTGAACTGCCAGAAGATCGTGAAGGCCCAGATCGTCAGCAGGGTCCAGGCGGCGAGCGTGTGCAGGTCGACAGCATTCTTGAAGCCCATCAGGCTGTAGCTGCCATGGATCTCGAAGCCGGTGATCATCATCACGATGATCAGCAGAGCCTGCGACCAGTGCCAGAAACGCTCATAACGCTTGTAGATGTAGATTCGGTTCTCACTCATTTTCAGTGCCCCTTGCGACGGGTGAGGATACGGGCAATGCCGTGGATGGAGCCGGCGCCAATCGCGCCAATAATGGCCAGACCGCCGAGCAGATCCACCCAGCCGTTACGGTCGCGGCCCGGCAGATAGATGTCGGTGATCTCGGTCAGGCGGCCTTCTTCCGAGCGGGTATGGCACTCCTGGCACTGCACAGCCTTCTCCTTTGGCGCCACCATGTGCGTGATGAACCAGTTCATCCGCGTCTCGATGAAATCGAACTGACCGCTGTAGGGCAGGCCAGCGTACTCCATGCCAAATTTGATCGACTTCTCGTAGTCCCAGTTGCCCCAGAACGCCGTGTCGTCCTTGCCATAGACGTGGTTGACCACCAGCGTCTTGTTCACCGGGTCGTACGGTTGCTTGCCGACCATGACCTTGAACGGCCAGATGCGTGCACTCGGGTCGCTTGCGGAGCCCTCGACGCGATTCAGTTCAAGGATCTTGGAGTCATCGATCTTGTCGGTGATCGCGACCTGATGCACGACGCCGTTGTACCACTTGTAGGTAGGCCGCACGTTCTCGCCATACTCGAAGTCGCCCTTGTCAGCCGAGTAGCTCAGGTGGCCATGATCGTCCTTGATGAACAGCCCCTTGCCGTTCTCGTCACGTTTACCGGCCGTCGACCAGTCCCACAAGGTCTTGGTGGGGATGCCGCCGCGGGCGAACTCGGGGATGTGACATGTCTGGCAAGCCACGCGGTTGGCGTGATGGTTAAGACGCTGATCCTCATGCGGGGTGAGGTCGTGGCACGACTCACAGGTGGCGCGATTGTGGTCCTCATGCTTCATGTCCAGGCCCTTCACGTCCTTCGCAGTCGCAGCGTAGCGGCTGCCGGAAGGCTGGTGCGCGTTGAAGGTGTGGCAGTCGGCACAGTCGAGGTTGGCACCATCCTTGGCCATGTGCACATCCACATCGCGATGCGGATCGATCAGCGAAGTATCGAGGTCGCCATGCTTGACCGCGTCGCCGCCGCCGCCGTTGAAGTGGCACGCGCCACAGTTCTCGCGCCCGGGCTTGCCCACGTTCTGCGCGACCTTGGTCAGATCGGGCGGCTGAACGATCTTGCCGCTGCCCTTGGGCATCTCTCGCGGCTCGTAGAGGGGGTGGCCTGCATCCGTCGGCACTTTCTTGTAGGTGGCCGTGGTGTCGTGACAGGCGAGGCAGTCGACGTTCTCTTCGTTGGAGAAGTCGTAGTTCTTGTCCTTCCAGTCATAGCCGGCGTGGCAACTCGTGCAACGCGGCTCGTTGGAAAGGATGGAGCCGCAGAAGTTGTTGGCGGCATGCTGCTTGCCAAGCTTCTTCCCGGTGGTAGGGCTAATGGTTTCCCAGGTCCAGTGCACGCTCTTCATGACCTGGTGACTGGCCTCGTTGTGACAGGCCAGACAGGCCTTCGTCACCTCCGGTCCACTGTTGAATGGACCCTGAAGCTCCTTGAACTTGCTGTGGTCCGCCGTACTCTGCGGCTTGCCACCTGAAGCGGCCACCGGTATGTCGCCCGCCGCGGGCGCCCCGATTGCCATGGTGCTGGCTACCATGATGATGGTGGCGCCCAGCCAATGGCGCCACCCCGATGTTCGTCCATTCATCTCTGTCTCCTCCAAGGAACTCCGGTTACAACTGAAATTTTACGCCGCCGCTCAATATCAGCTTTTGATTAATGTCTAACTTGAGCGATATCAAACCGAGAAAAAGTCCATGCAAGCTCCCCGGAGGACGGGACGAACTACCACGCCAGTCCCGGGAAGCCCCGTATAATTCCCGCGTTGATCCACCGCAGCGTGTGTCGGCAGCGATTGGCCGGCCCGTGCCATCTCGCCCCTCTTCCCACAAGCTCATGTCCACCTTCAGCAACCCGTCCGAGATCGCGCGTGAAGCACTTCGCCAGCTGGCAATGCGCCGCGTGGCACCAACTCCAGACAACTATTGCAAGCTCTACCACGAGATCTCCGGCACGGAAGCGGACGAGGACATCCTGCCCGAAGCCTTCATGCGCCGGCTCGCAGCGCGCCTCCCACGCGACAGCGCCGAGCGCCATCGCAACGCCCGCGAACTGGACCAGGTACTTACCGAAGGGAAACCCGCCGCGATCGAGGCCGCGCTGGGACGCTACCTCGACGGGCTGAAGCTAGCCGAGCAGCCGGCGTGGAACGATCTCATCACGAACTTGCTGCGCCAGTGGGAAACGCGACACAACGGGTGGACGACCGCACGCAAGCGGGAATCGCTCGAGCGCGTGCTCAACGCCTCGGACCCCACCACCCTGTTCAACCGCCTCCAGGGGCTGCTCAGGGGCTGGAGCCAATCGAACACGGCACAGGGCGAGTCCGTCGAACCGCTCCCCGACGGCGACGCAGCCGGCAGCCCGCCCGCCGAAGCCACGACTGCGGCAGCCCCCTCCAGCACTGCCCCCTGCGGGACTGCGACCGAGGCGAGCGCCGAGTTGCGCGCGCTACTGCAACAGAGCCTCAAGCAGGCCATTCCTCCGCTGTTGCACGAACACCCCGAACTGCAGCAGAAAGCACACGCGCTCGCCAAAGAGCTTGAAGGCCGCAGCAATTCGAGCGAACTCCGGGATTTCGGCCTGGCGCTGCGGGCCTTCGTCGGTGAGATCGAGTCCGCCGCGCTCGACGACGAAGAGGTAAACCAAGGGCTACTTGAGCTCCTGCGGCTGCTGTTGCGCAACATCGACGAGCTCGTGTTCGACGACAAATGGCTCAGCGGCCAGATCGAAATGCTGCGCGAGGTCGTCGAAGGCAGACCGGACCCACGCCAGCTGGACGACGCGGGACGCAGGCTGAAGGATCTGATCTTCAAGCAGAGTCAGCTCAAGCACTCATTGGCCGAGACCCAGCGTCACCTGCGCGACATGCTGGCCGGCTTCGTTGACCAGCTCGCTCAGTTCGCCGAAAGCACCGGCACCTACCACGACCGCATCGGCAACTGCGCACAGCGCATCGCAAAGGCACAGGACATCACCGAGATCGGCCCGCTGCTCGACGAGGTAATGACGGAAACACGGAGCATTCAGGAAGAGGCCCGCCGTTCACGTGACGAGCTGATTGCGGCACGCGAGCAGGCAGGCAAGGCCGAGCAGCGCATTTCCACGTTGCAAGCCGAGCTGGAGGAAGCCAGCCGGCTGATGCGCCACGACCAGCTCACCGGCGCCCTGAACCGGCGTGGGCTGGAAGAGATGTTCCACACCGAGGCCGCGCGTGCCGCACGCCACCGCTCGAAGCTCGCCGTCGCGCTGCTGGACATCGACCACTTCAAGAAGCTCAACGACTCTCACGGACATCGGACCGGCGACGAAGCACTCATCCATCTGGCACGGGTGGTGCGCCAGCACCTTCGTCCCCAGGACGTGCTGGCGCGCTTCGGTGGCGAGGAGTTCGTCATCCTGTTGCCCGAAACCGGCAACGACGCTGCGCAACAGGCGCTCGTGCGCCTGCAGCGCGAACTGACGCGCGAGTTCTTCATGGCCGACCAGCAGAAGGTGGTGATCACCTTCAGCGCAGGCGTAACCCCGGTCGCCGACGGCGAGGCACTCGAAAGTGCCCTGAAACGCGCGGATGGTGCGATGTACCGCGCCAAGCAGGCTGGACGCAACCGCGTCATGACGGCACCGCTTCCCGCCCCGCCTGCATCGTCCTGATCCACGCACCCCAGTTCCGCGCCAGCAGGACGGGGAAGCCGGGCGCCCGCAGGTGCCCGGCCAACACGGTCGTCAGCCGACGATGGTCTGGGCCTCACCTTCGCGGCGGGCATCAATGCGGCCGATGCGATACACCGTCTCGCCTTCTGCCTCCAGCTTCTGCATCACAGCATCGGCATCCTGCGCCGACACGATCACCACCATGCCGATGCCGCAGTTGAACACACGGTACATCTCGTCTTCCGCCACACGGCCGGCCATCTGCAGCCACTGGAAGAGTGGCGGCAGAGACCACGACTCGACATCGATCCGGGCAGTGAGCTCGTCGCGCAGGATGCGGGGAACATTCTCGGTGATGCCGCCGCCGGTGATATGGGCCATGCCCTTGACCACGCCAGGCATCGCCTGCATGAGCGCCAGCATCGGCTTCACGTAGATGCGGGTGGGCGCCATCACCACGTCGCGGAAGGCCCGGCCATGAAAAGGCGCGTCCATGTCGGTCCCCGTGCGCTCGAGGATCTTGCGGATCAGCGAGTAGCCGTTGGAATGCGCACCGCTGGAAGCCAGCCCCAGCACCACGTCGCCCGGCACGATCCTGCTGCCGTCGATGATGTCGGCCTTCTCCACCGCACCCACCGCGAAACCGGCCAGGTCGTACTCGCCCTCCGGGTACATGCCGGGCATCTCGGCCGTCTCCCCACCGATCAGCGCGCAACCTGCAAGCTCGCAACCACGCGCGATGCCGCTGACCACGTCCGTCGCAGCATCCACGTCGAGCTTGCCGCAGGCGAAGTAATCAAGGAAGAACAACGGCTCGGCACCCTGCACCAGGATGTCGTTGACGCTCATCGCCACCAGGTCCTGACCTACGGTGTCGTGCTTGTTCAGCTGGAAGGCCAGCTTGAGCTTGGTGCCGACGCCATCGGTGCCGGACACGAGCACCGGCTCCCTGTACTTCTTCGAAAGCTCGAACAGCGCGCCAAAGCCGCCGATGCCGCCCAGCACCTCGGGGCGCATGGTCCGCTTGGCCATCGGCTTGATGCGGTCGACCAGCGCGTCACCGGCTTCGATGTCCACCCCCGCGTCGCGGTACGACAGGGGCGCCTGGGGTTCAAGAGGGGCAGGATGATAGTCGCTCAAGATCGTTCCTTTGGGCTCGCAGGATGCAGGATCAAAGCCACCCGGTAGCGGGCCGTGCTTGAGGCCGCAACGCCAAGTGGCTACATTTACGTGTTTCGCGGGCCGTTTTGTCCCGCGCCAAGTCCGCGATTTTACTTGAAATGAACTCACCTCGCGCCGATCGCCTGCAAACCTTCGCCTGGGCCGCGGCCGGCCTGGCGATCCTGGGCCTGTTCTGGCTGCTCGGCCCCATCCTCACCCCGTTCGTGATCGCCGGCGTGTTCGCCTACATCTGCGACCCGGCCGTGAACTGGATGGTGGCGCGCCGCGTTCCTCGTGCAATCGCCGTGCTGCTGGTGATCATCGGCCTCGGACTGCTACTGATCGCGCTCGCCCTGATTCTGGTGCCGATGGTCTACCGGGAAGGCCTGCTGCTGGTGCGCCGGCTACCGGATCTGGTTGAAATGTACAACGCGCAGATCGCCCCCTTGCTGCAGTCGCGACTCGGGATCGAGGCGCAGCTCGATGCAGCGCAGTTCCGTGCACTCGTCGCGGAGAACTGGACCAGCGCACAGGACATCGTGCCCGTCGTTCTGGGCCACCTGAAGACGGGCGGCATGGCATTGCTTGGATTCCTCGCCAACCTGTTCCTGATCCCGCTGGTGATGTTCTATCTCCTGCAAGAGTGGCCGCACATCCTGGACGCACTCCGGCGCATCGTGCCCCGCCCCTGGCTGGCGCGCACGATGCGCATCCTTCAGGACATCGACTCGGTGATGTCCGAGTTCCTGCGCGGACAGCTGTCGGTCATGATGCTGCTCGCCGTGTTCTACAGCGTCGGTCTGTGGCTGGCCGGGCTCAAGTTCGCGTTGCCGGTGGGCGTGCTCACGGGTCTGCTGGTGTTCATCCCCTACGTGGGTTTCGGAGGCGGGCTGATCCTCGCGATCGTGGCGGCCGTGCTGCAGGCGGAGGGATGGCCGCCGCTGATCGGCGTGGCGGCGGTATACGGCCTGGGGCAGATGGTCGAGAGCTTCCTCCTCACGCCCTACCTGGTCGGGGAACGCATCGGCCTGCACCCGCTCGCGGTGATCTTCTCGTTGATGGCGTTCGGGCAGTTATTCGGCTTCGTCGGCGTGCTCGTCGCCCTGCCCGTGAGTGCTGCCCTGCTGGTCGGACTGCGAGAAGTCCAGGGCGCATGGCTGAGCAGCCCCGTGTACCTCGGCAGGGACACGCCGCCGGAATCCCCTCCGACAGGAGACGCGGGCGCGCGATGAAACAGCTTCTCCTCGACATCCGCCCCGACGCCCCGCCCACACTGGAGAACTTCGTCGCAGGCGCCAATGCCGAGCTGGTGGCCACGCTGTCGCTGCTGGCCGAGCCGGGCACGGCCGTCCAGCTCCCCGTCCCCCACCTCTACCTGTGGGGCGAACCTGCCTGCGGTCGCAGCCATCTGCTGCGCGCCACTGCCGCCATGGCCCGCAGCCACGGCCGGCCCGCGCACCTGCTGGGTGCACAAGACGTGGACGACGCTCTGCCCGAAACGCCAGATGCGCTGCTTGCAATCGACGACATCGACGCGCTCCCCCCGCCGGCGCAGATCGCACTGTTCAACGCCTTCAACCGCGCCCGCGGCAACGGCCAGTCGCTGCTGCTCTCGGGACCGATCGCACCGCTTGGGCTCGCGCTGCGCGAGGACCTGCGCACCCGTGTCGGCCAGAGCCTGATCTACGAGGTCAAGGCGCTGGACGACGACGCACGTGCTGCCATCCTCGCCGCGCTCGCCGAACGGCGAGGACTGCGCCTGGCCGACGAGGTGGTGGACTTTCTGCTGCGCCACGGACGCCGCGACCTCGCCAGCCTGCGCACGGTGCTCGATGCCCTGGATACCGTCTCGCTCGAGCGCAAGCGCGCGATCACCCTTCCCCTGCTGCGCGAGATGATGCAGCACGGGCTGGAGATCTGAGCACGCTCGGCCAGACGCCGCCAGCGTCTCTGCCTGCGCCCCTCCCTCCCGCCTCCTTTCGCACCCGACACCCTGCACCCGACACTCTTTACGGAGCCACAACGTGAATCTCGTCCTCTTCGACCTCGACAACACCCTGCTCGCCGGCGACTCCGACTTCGCCTGGGCGCAGTTCCTCATCGGCAAGGGCGTTCTCGACCGTGAAGTCCAGGAAGCGAAGAACATCGAGTTCTACGAGCAGTACAAGGCCGGCACCCTCGACATCTTCGAGTTCCTCGACTTCCAGCTCGCCCCGCTCGCCCGCCACGCGCGCGAACAGCTCGACGCCTGGCACATCGAGTTCATGGAGCGGTCAGTGCGCCCGATGATGACGCCCAAGGCACGCAAGCTGGTGCGGGAACACCTGGACGACGGCGCCATCGTGGCCGTGGTCACCGCTACCAACGCCTTCGTCACCGGACCGATCGTGCGCGAGTTCGGCATCCCGCACCTGGTCGCCACGATCCCCGCGCAGGAAGGTGGCGCCTTCACCGGCAAGCCGCGCGGCATGCCCGCATTCAAGGCCGGCAAGATCGAGCGCGTGGAGAACTGGCTGGAATCCCTCGGCCTGCACCTTGGCAGCTTCAGTCGAAGCTGGTTCTACAGCGACTCCCACAACGACCTGCCGCTGATGGGGCGCGTCACCAACCCGGTCGCCGTCGACCCGGACGACACCCTGCACGCGCACGCCACCCGCGCTGGCTGGCCGGTGATCTCGCTGCGCTGAATCACGCCGTGGGCGCAGTCGCTCGACCGCGCCCGGCCGCTCCGCCGCGCGCGATTCCACCGATCAAAGCCGATCCTGCACCGCGCCGGGGCGAATGCTTCGGTTATCATTGCGCGCTTATGCAAGAACACCCCCTCTCGAGATGATCCGCAAGCTGCTGCGCAAGGTCTTCAAGCGCCCGGGCGGCGCCATACGCCGTGAACCCGCCCTGATCCCCGTCGAACGCCACGGCATCCGCCGCGAGCAGCTTTCCCCCGCCGCGCGCAAGGTCTGCGCAGTTCTGCAGGAGAAGGGCTTCAAGGCTTTCGTCGTGGGCGGCGCGGTGCGCGACCTGCTGATCGGCCAGACCCCGAAGGATTACGACGTGGCCACCAGCGCTACGCCCGAGGAAGTCCGCGGCGCCTTCCGCCGCTCACGCATCATCGGGCGCCGCTTCAAGATCGTTCACGTGATGAGCGGGCCGGAGACGATCGAGGTCTCCACCTTCCGCGCCAGCCAGGACGCCGAAACCGCCGAGACCGATGAACACGGTCGCGTACTGCGTGACAACGTCTTCGGCAGCCAGGAAGAAGACGCCACCCGCCGCGACTTCACCGTCAACGCCCTGTATTACGACCCCGGCACCGAAACCATCGTCGATTACCACCACGGCGTGGCCGACATCCAGCAGAAGACGCTGCGCATGATCGGCGACCCGCGTACCCGCTACCGCGAGGACCCGGTGCGCATGCTGCGTGCGGTGCGACTGGCGGCCAAGCTCGGCCTCTCCATCGACCCCGCAGCACGCCAGCCGATCCGCGAGATGGGGCCGCTACTCGAAAACGTGCCCGCCGCGCGCCTGTTCGACGAGATGCTCAAGCTGCTGTTCTCCGGTCACTCGATGAAGTGCCTGCAGCAGCTGCGCGGCGAAGGCCTGCACCACGGCCTGCTACCCCTGCTGGACGTGATCCTCGAGCAGCCCATGGGCGAGCGTTTCGTCACCCTGGCGCTGGAGAACACCGACCAGCGCGTGCGCCAGGACAAGTCCGTCTCGCCGGGCTTCCTGTTCTCCACCCTGCTCTGGCATGAGGTGCTGAAGGCCTGGGAACATAAGAAAGCGGTTGGGGAACACAGCCAGCCGGCGCTCTTTGAAGCCATGGACGAGGTACTCGACGCCCAGGCCGGCAAGCTGGCGATCACCCGGCGCATCGCCGGTGACATCAAGGACATCTGGGCCCTGCAGCCGCGCTTCGACAAGCGCGCCGGCAAGACGCCCTACCGCCTCATCGAGCAGCCCCGCTACCGCGCAGGCTGGGACTTCCTGCGCCTGCGCGCGCAAGCGGGCGAGATTCCGATGGAGATCGTGGACTGGTGGGACCGCTTTGCCCATGCCGGCCATGACGAGCGCGAGGCGCTGATTCACCAGGCGCCCGCCGAGGCCTCCCCTGCAGCGAAGAAGCGCCGTCGTCGCAAGCGCAAGCCAGCCGCCGGCGCCAGCGCACAGGCCACGCCCGCGGACAACGCCTGACCCCTCACCGCATGTCCAACGCCACACGCGCCTTCGTCGCCTTCGGCGCCAACCTGGGCGACCCTGCGAGCGCGTTCTCGTTGGCCCTCGCACGCCTGGGCGCCCTGCCCGGGGTCCGCGTAGTGGCGTACTCCTCGCTGTACCGCAGCGCGCCCGTCGGGGTCGACGGCCAGCCGGACTACATCAACGCCGTGATCGCGCTCGAAACGACGCTGGCGGCGCGCGCCCTGCTCGACGCACTGCTCGGGATCGAGCGCGAAGGCGGTCGCACACGCGCCTTCCACATGTCGCCCCGCACCATGGATCTGGACCTGCTGCTCTACGGAGGGGAAATCATCGAGGAGCACGGCCTGCAGGTGCCCCACCCGCGCATGCATCTGCGCGCCTTCACCCTGCTGCCCCTGGCCGAGATCGCGCCCGACGCGGTGATCCCCGGGCTCGGCGCAGTCACCGAGCTGCTCCCGGCAGTGGCCGACCAGGCCATCGAACGCATGCCGGACACCTCACCCACCCGCGTTTGAGCGCGCGGTCGGCCCCAGCCGCAGCATACTCGCTGCAGACCTACCCCCTCCTGCCCGCGCCGTCCGCCGCTTCACCCGAGGCTTCGCGCTGATCATGCCCGCCTGGCTCCACTCCGCCACCACGTCCTTCACAGCCAACCCCGTCTGGCTCCAGACCGCGCTGCTGCTCACCGCCTCCAACGTGTTCATGACTTTCGCCTGGTACGGCCACCTGAAGAACATGCAGGGCAAGGCATGGTACGTGGCCGCGCTGGTAAGCTGGGGCATCGCCCTGTTCGAATACCTGCTTCAGGTTCCGGCCAACCGCATCGGCGCCACCGCGCTCAGCCTCGCGCAACTCAAGATCATGCAGGAGGTCATCACGCTGCTGGTGTTCGTGCCCTTCGTCATCCTCTACATGAAGCAGCCCATCAAGCTTGACTATCTGTGGGCCGCCTTGTGTATGCTCGGGGCGGTCTACTTCATTTTCCGCAGCTGAGGCGGACGAGAAGCCACGCACGCATGCTCGACAAAGCCCGATACATCGTCGTCGAAGGTCCGATCGGAGCCGGCAAGACTTCGCTCGCGAAGCGCCTGGCCGAGCGCCTGCAGGCCGAAACCCTGCTCGAGCAGGCCGAACGCAACCCCTTTCTCGGGCGCTTCTACCAGCAACCCGAACGCTGGGGCATGGCAACCCAGCTCTCCTTTCTCTTCCAGCGCATCGACCAGCTCGCCGGGCTGGGGCCGATCGAGGGGGAACGCAGGGTGGTCGCGGATTTCCTCTTCGACAAGGACCGCCTGTTCGCCGAGCAGAACCTCGCCGAGAGCGAACTCGCGCTCTACCAGCGCGTGCACGACACGCTGCAGCCCGTCAACGCCCCCCGACCCGACCTCGTCATCTACCTCCAGGCGCGACCGGACACCCTGCTCGGCCGCATCCACAAGCGCGGCCTCGAGGCCGAACGACGGATCACCGAAACCTACCTTCACCAGGTGGCCGAGCGCTACACGCGCTATTTCTACCAATACGACGCAGCCCCGCTCTTCATCGTCGACAATGACCGACTGAATCCGGTCGACCGCGACGAGGACTTCGAGATGCTGCTCGAACGCCTGCGCGAGATGCGCAGCTACCGTGAATTCTTCGGCTACGCAGACTGAACCTTGCCGGCGCCCCCTATCCCCACGTGATTGCGCATCGCCGCCTGCGCTTGTACCCGGCAGGCGTTTGGTGAAACACTGCGCCCCCCACCAGGAGTCATGAATGAGCTACCTTCAGGACCAGAAGCCCGTCACCCTCTTCGAACTCGGCAAGATGCGCGCCGAGGGCCACAAGATCGCCATGCTCACCGGCTATGACGCGAGCTTCGCGGCACTGCTCGGGCGCGCGGGGATCGATTGCATCCTCATTGGCGACTCGCTCGGCAACGTACTGCAGGGGCAGAAGTCCACCCTGCCGGTAACGCTCGAGCACATGGCCTACCACACCGAATGCGTCGCGCGCGCCAACGCGCGCCCGCTGATCATCACGGACATGCCCTTCGGCACTTACCACGAGAGCCGCGAGCAGGCCATGCGCAACGCAACCCGCCTGATGGCGGCCGGCGCCCAGATGCTCAAGCTCGAGGGGGGCGAGTTCATGGCCGAGACCATCCGCTTTCTGGTCGAGCGGGGCGTGCCGGTGTGTGCGCACATCGGTCTCACACCTCAGGCGGTACATCAACTCGGCGGCTACCGTGTGCAGGGTCGCAGCGAGGAAGGAGCCGCCCGGCTCAAGGCCGACGCGCTCGCGCTCGAACAGGCGGGCGCCGCGCTGATGGTCATGGAAATGGTACCTGCTGCACTGGCCGGCGAGATCACGGCCAGCCTGAAGAACATGGCGACGATCGGCATCGGCGCCGGGCCGGACTGTGACGGCCAGGTGCTGGTACTGCACGACATGATCGGCGTGTTCCACGGCAAGACCGCACGCTTCGTGCGCAACTTCATGGAAGGGGCGGCAAGCATCGAGGACGCCGTCGGGCGCTACGTCGCCGCGGTCAAGGACGGCAGCTTCCCCGCCGCCGAGCACTGCTACTGAGCCGCCCGCCGGCATCCCCTTCGCGAGCCTTCACCCATGCAGATCCACGACACCATCGAGAGCGTGCGCGCTGCACGCGCCCAGGCCGGCAAGGTCGCCTTCGTGCCCACCATGGGCAACCTGCACGAGGGTCACATCGCGCTCATGCGCCAGGCCGGCGAGCACGCCGATTGCGTGATCGCCAGCATCTTCGTCAACCGACTGCAATTCGGCGCCGGCGAGGATTTCGAGCGTTATCCGCGCACCTTCGCCGCCGACTGCGAGAAACTGCAGGCGGCCGGCGTAGCCCATGTGTTCGCACCCGACGAAAAGGTGATGTACCCGCAACCGCAACGCTATTACGTCGAACCTGCGCCGGCGCAAGTCTCCATCCTCGAGGGCGAGTTCCGCCCCGGTCACTTCAGCGGCGTCGCCACCGTCGTGCTGAAGCTGCTCAACATCGTTCAGCCCGACATCGCGCTGTTCGGCAAGAAGGATTATCAGCAGCTGATGGTGCTGTCGAACATGGTGCGCGAGATGGCGATGCCGGTCGAAGTACTGCCTGGCGAGACGGTACGTGCCGACGACGGCCTCGCACTCTCCTCGCGCAATGGCTACCTGAGCGCCGAAGAACGCGCGCGCGCACCGCTGCTCTACCGACTGCTGTGCGGCATCCGTGACGCCGTACGCGCGGGCGACCACGACCTGCTCAAGCTCGAAACCGAGGCCGTGGCGCAGCTGGCGGCGGCGGGCTGGGAACCCGACTATATCGCGGTGCGTCGTCGCATCGACCTGCAGCCGCCCGCGCACATGGACGACCCATTGGTGGTGCTCGCCGCCGCCAAGCTTGGGCGCACACGCCTCATCGACAACCTCGAAATCTGAGCGGGCGGATGCGATAAGGGTTCGCCCACTCTTGCGCGCACCAGCAGTTATGGTTAAAACCAGATCACCTGAAGAACCGGGCCGCTCCGCATGGCGGGGCACGCTCGCCAACAAAGAAGGGGGAGCAACAGAATGAACACGACAGTCAAGCAGATCCTCGATCAGAAAGGCGCAGCCTTCCAGTCCGTGCGCCCGACCGACTCGGTGTTCGACGCGCTGTCGCTGATGGCGCAGCACGACATCGGCAGCGTACTGGTGATCGAGCACGAGAAACTGGTCGGCATCTTCACCGAGCGCGACTATGCCCGTAAGGTGGTGCTCAAGGGCTTGGTCTCACGCGACGTCAAGGTTGGCGACCTGATGACGAAGAACCCCTACACCATCGACACGATGCAGACCGCGGACACGGTGATGGCGACCATGACCGCCAAGCGCTTCCGCCACATTCCGGTGGTCGAGGACGGCAAGGTGCTCGGCATCGTCACCATCGGCGACATGGTCAAATCCATCGTTACCCAGCAGGAAAAGACCATCAAGCAGCTCGAGAGCTACATCGCGGGCGATCTCGCCGCCGAGTGAGCCTGCCCCGCGCACGCGGGACAGGGACGTTGTCGCAGACACAGGAACGCCGGATCACCCGAGGAGGTGTCCGGCGTTCTGGCATTCCGGACCATGCGCCCTGGCTAGGGCGCACGGCCACAGGTCAAGCCTGCAGTGCCTTGCCGACGATCTCGGCTACATCGACGGACAGTCCCGGCGCCGCGAGCACGCGCTCGAGTTGCGGTCGGATGCTGGCCTGCAGCGCCGGCGTGAAGTGGCGCCAGTTCTCCAGCGCCCGCGCCATGCGCGAGGCCACTTGCGGATTGCGGCTGTCGAGCGCGATCACCTGGTCGGCCCAGAACGCATGGCCACTGCCATCGGCCGCGTGGAACTCGCCCGGGTTGGCGCGGAAGAACGTACCGAGCAAGGCATAGACCTTGTTCGGGTTCGACAGGCTGAAGGCAGGATCTTCGAGCAGCGCGCGTACACGGACGAGGGTCGGCTCCGCCTCGTCACTCCAGCGCCATGCCCCGGCCTGCAGCGCGAACCACTTGTCGAGCACCAGCGCATCGTCCCGATGACGCTCGTGGAAGGCACGCAGCGCCAAGGCACGCGCCGGGTTCGTGCTCTGCACCAGCGCAGCGAGCGCGCCGAAACGCTCGGTCATGTTGGTCGCGGCTTCGAAGCGGGCCTGTGCGAGCGCCAGCCCTTGGGCGTTCCCCGCCGCCGCGAGGTAGCGCAGCGCCAGGTTCGCAAGCGCGCGGCGGCCCGCATCGGCAGGATGGTAACGATACGGGCCGGATACCTGCATCGACTCGCAGGTCGCGAGCCATTCAGCCGCGAGCGACGCCCCCAGCGTGCGCATGAGGCGCACGAGCGCCGACCGCAGCGCCAGCGGATCGGCCGGTTTCATGCGCTCGAGCAGATAGGCCTCGCCTGGCAGGGCCAGCGCCTGCGCGCGGAAGGCGGGCTCCAGCGCGGGATTGCCGAGCAGGGCGCGGAAGGCGTCGAGGAAGGCGGGCGGCACCCCAGCCGATGGGTCGGCCGCCATCGCCAGCGCGACGCGCTCGGCGTAGCGCTGTGCGGCATCCCAGCGGTTGCAGGGATCGGCATCGTGCGCCATGCGGAAGGCGAGGCGCGCATCGTCCTCGTCCAGATCGAGGATCACCGGTGCCGAGAAGCCGCGCAGCAGCGAGGGCACGGGCTCGGCCGGCAGGCCGACGAAGCGAAAGGTCTGCGACTCCTCGGTGAGCTTGAGCACGCGCGTCGTGGCGCCCGGCTGGGACTCGCCCTCGAGTTGCAGCGGGCAGTCGCGCCCGTCCGGTCCGATGAGGCCGGCCGCGAATGGAATCATCAGCGGCAGTTTGGCATGCTGGCCCGGCGTGGCAGGCGTGCTCTGAGCCAGCGTCAGCGTGTAGCTGCCGTCGGCGGCATTCCATTGCCCGCTGGCCTTCACCCGCGGGGTGCCGGCCTGGCTGTACCAGCGCATGAACTGGTCGAGATCGAAGCCGTTGTTGGCCTCGGACATCACCTCGACGAAATCGTCGCAGGTCACGGCCTGACCATCGTGGTAGCTGAAGTAGAGATCCATGCCGTTCCGGAAACCCTCGGGACCCAGCAGGGTGTGCAGCATGCGGATGACTTCCGCGCCCTTCTCATACACCGTAGCGGTGTAGAAGTTGTTGATCTCTTGATAACTGTCCGGGCGGATCGGGTGCGCCATCGGCCCCGCATCCTCGGGGAACTGTGCGGCACGCAGCACGCGCACGTCATCGATGCGCTTGACCGCGCGCGCAGAGGCAGCGCCCTCGGGACCGGCGGCCTCATTTGCCATCCTCCCCAGCATGTCGGCCGAGAACTGCTGGTCGCGGAAGACCGTCAGCCCCTCCTTCAGCGTGAGCTGGAACCAGTCGCGGCAGGTGACGCGGTTGCCGGTCCAGTTGTGGAAGTACTCGTGCGCCACCACGCTCTCGATGTGCTCGTAATCGACGTCGGTGGCGGTGTCGGGCTTGGCGAGAATGAACTTGGTGTTGAAGATGTTCAGGCCCTTGTTCTCCATCGCCCCCATGTTGAAGTCGGCCACGGCGACGATCATGAAGCGGTCGAGGTCAAGCTCCAGGCCGAAGGTCTCCTCGTCCCAGCGCATCGAATGGACGAGCGAGTCCATCGCATGCTCGACGCGGTCGAGGTTGCCCGCCTCCACCCACACCTGCAGCAGCACCTCGCGGCCGGACATGGTTTCGACCTTTCGCTCGAGCGCGACGAGGTCGGCAGCGACCAGCGCGAACAGGTAGGACGGCTTCGGGAACGGATCTTCCCACTTCGCGTAGTGGCGGCCGCCAGGCAGTTCGCCCTGTTCGACGAGGTTGCCATTGGACAGCAGGACCGGGCAGCTCGCACGGTCGGCCTCGAGCGTGACGGTGAAGCGCGCCATCACATCCGGACGGTCAGGAAAGCAGGTGATGCGGCGGAAGCCTTCGGCCTCACACTGGGTAAAGAAGCCGCCATTCGACAGGTAGAGCCCCGACAGCGTGGTGTTGGCCTTCGGGTTGATGCGGGTCTGCACCTCCACGACGGCGCGCTCGCCTTCCGCCGCGATCTCGATCAGCGTGCCGTCCTCGCGCAACACCTGCGCCGGCGCACCATCCACGGTGATCGACAGGCGCTCCAGATCCTCCCCCCAGAGGCGAATCGGCCCGTCGACGGCCGCGCGATTGCGCACGCAGTGCATGCGGTTGGTGACGACGGTGGCCTCGGCGTGGAGGCAGAAGTGCAGATCGACGGACTCGACCGTCCACGACAACGGCTGGTAATCAGCGCGCTGGATGCTTGGGGATTGTTCGGTTTTCATTCTTTCTCCGTCGGCGCTTCGAGGCGCAACTAGGGGGGATGCAGCAATCGCGAAGCCGCCCGCAGCCCCGGGGGCTTCGCGGCGGTGACGCAGTTCAGGTCTTGGACTGCTGCGAGAGTAAAACGATGCAGGTGCCGGCAAGTCGGTCGTGGAGGAACTGGCGCTCACGGTCGATCAGCGCCCACAGCAAGCCGAAGCCCAGCAGGAGCACCGAGGGCCAGGCCAGGGCGTAGCGCAGCCAGCAGCGTCCGAGACTCGCGCCCTGTCCATCCGCGGCAACGATCTTCAACCGCCAGGTCTGCATCGCCAGCGTCTGCCCGCCCCGCCGCCAGTACCAGACGAAATAGACGCCGAGCACCAGGAACACGTGAATCCAAAGCATCCATCCCGGCGGCGTGAATCCGGTGACCGGACCGAGGATCAGGTAGGGCACGAGGAAGGTAAGCGCCAGCACGCCGAGCAGCAGCATGGATTCGTACAGCATGGATGCGAACCGGCGGCGAAGCCCCGCGAGCTCAGCCACCGTTCGGTTCGTCATCCCGGCCTCGTCCGCGGCGGTGGCGGAAACTACTGAAAGGGGACCAGCCCCGCTGTCGCCGGCCTTGCGGCCAGCGCGCCTGCTGCGTGTCATGAAATCTTCCGGAAGATGCGCCGCTTTCGCGACGTCGGGCTGAAGGACGGCTGCGGCGCCGGAAGGCCGCAGCCGATGCAGAAATCCGGCAGGGTCATGACATGCGCGGACATGGGCGTGAAAGCCCCGCCAGCCTTGACCAAACCATCAGCGGCCGGTAACGTTCTGCGTTTATTCAAACCCCTAGATACGAGAGAGTTCGCGATGGTGCTGTCCGGAGCCGAAATTCTAATCAGGTGCCTTCAGGAAGAAAAGGTCGAATACGTCTTCGGTTATCCGGGTGGCTCGGTACTCTTCATCTACGACGCCTTGTTCCAGCAAGACCAGGTGCGCCATGTACTGGTGCGCCATGAGCAAGCCGCGGTGCATGCCGCCGACGGCTTCGCGCGCAGCACGCACAAGGTCGGCGTCGCGCTGGTAACCTCCGGCCCGGGCGCCACCAATGCCGTCACCGGCATCGCCACCGCCTACTGTGACTCGATCCCGATGGTGATCATCTCCGGTCAGGTCCCCACTGCGGCGATCGGTCAGGACGCCTTCCAGGAAGTCGACACCGTGGGCATCACCCGCCCATGCGTGAAGCACAACTTCCTCGTCAAGGACGCGCGCGACCTCGCCGCCACGATGAAGAAGGCCTTCTACCTCGCACGCACCGGCCGCCCCGGCCCGGTGCTGGTCGACATCCCCAAGGACGTGTCGATGCAGCGCTGCGACTTCGAGTACCCGAAAGAGATCTCGATGCGCTCATACAACCCGGTGGTCAGGGGCCACTCGGGCCAGATCAAGAAGGCCGTGCAACTGCTGCTCGAAGCCAAGCGCCCGATGATCTACACCGGCGGCGGCGTGATCCTCTCCAATGCGGCCGAACAACTCACCAGGCTCACGCGCCTGCTCGGCTACCCGATCACCAACACGCTGATGGGCCTGGGCGGCTACCCCGCGAGCGATCGCCAGTATCTGGGCATGCCCGGCATGCACGGCACCTTCGAAGCCAACATGGCAATGCACTACAGCGACGTGCTGCTCGCCGTGGGCGCCCGCTTCGACGACCGCGTGATTGGCAACCCCGACCACTTCTGCGAAGAGCCGCGCAAGATCATCCATGTGGACATCGACCCGTCCTCGATCTCCAAGCGCGTGCGCGTCGACATCCCCATCGTCGGTGACGTGAAGGAAGTGCTGGACGAGATGATCCGCCAGCTCGAGTCCGGCGAGGCCCGGCCCAACCCCGAGGCGCTCGCTGCGTGGTGGAAGCAGGTCGAGGAGTGGCGCAGCCGCAACTGCATGGTCTACCGGAACTCGGACGAAATCATCAAGCCGCAGTTCGTCGTCCAGAAGCTCTGGGAAGTGACGGGCGGCGAGGCGATCATCACCTCCGACGTGGGCCAGCACCAGATGTGGGCCGCGCAGTACTACCGCTTCGACAAGCCGCGCCGCTGGCTCAACTCGGGCGGCCTGGGCACGATGGGCGTCGGCATGCCCTACGCGATGGGCGCCAAGCTCGCCAACCCGGACATGCCGGTGGCCTGCGTGACCGGCGAAGCCTCGATCCAGATGAACATCCAGGAACTATCCACCTGCAAGCAGTTCCGCCTGCCGATCAAGATCTGCAACCTGAACAACCGCTACCTGGGCATGGTGCGCCAGTGGCAGGAGCTGTTCCACGGCGGCCGTTACTCCGAGTCCTACATGGACTCCCTGCCCGACTTTGCCAAGCTGGCCGAGTCCTACGGCCATGTGGGCATCCGCGTGGACAGGCCCGCCGACGTCGAAGGCGCCTTGCGCGAGGCCTTCACCACGCACAAGAACGAGCTCGTGTTCCTCGACTTCCAGATCGACGCGACCGAGAACGTCTATCCGATGGTGCAGGGCGGCAAGGGTCTCACCGAGATGATCCTGTCGGCCGAAGACCTCTGATCGCCACCCACCGATTGCGGAACACAACACCATGCGTCACGTCATTTCCCTCCTGATCGAAAACGAATCCGGCGCGCTTTCGCGCGTCTCCGGGCTGTTCTCGGCGCGCGGCTACAACATCGAGTCGCTCACCGTCGCCCCGACCGAAGACTTCTCGATGTCGCGGATGACCATCGTCACCACGGGCTCGGACGAGATCATCGAGCAAATCACCAAGCAGTTGAACAAGCTGGTGGAAGTGGTCAAGGTCGTCGACATTTCCGAGGCCGCCCACATCGAGCGCGAACTGATGCTCGTCAAGGTGCGCGCCACCGGCAAGGACCGCGAGGAGATCAAGCGCACCGCCGACATCTTCCGCGCCCGCATCATCGACGTCACCGACGCCTCCTACGTCGTCGAACTCACCGGCAATCAGGGCAAGCTCGACGCCTTCATCGGCGCCATCGACCCGGCCCTGATCCTCGAGACCGTGCGTTCGGGCGTGTGCGGCGTCGGCCGCGGCGACCGCGTGCTCAAGGTCTGAGCACAAGAAACAACGTTCCCGTTTTCACGTACCGACCCGCCAAACAAAGGAAAGACATGAAGGTTTATTACGACAAGGACGCCGACCTCTCCCTCATCAAGGGCAAGAAGGTCACCATCGTCGGCTATGGCTCGCAGGGCCATGCCCACGCCCAGAACCTGTCCGACTCGGGCGTCAAGGTCACCGTCGGCCTGCGCAAGGACGGCTCGTCCTGGGAGAAGGCCAAGGCCGCCGGCCTGAAGGTCGAAGAGATCGCCAAGGCCGTCAAGGGCGCCGACGTCGTCATGATCCTGTTGCCGGACGAGAACATCCCGCAGGTGTACAAGGACGAAGTCGAGCCGAACATCAAGAAGGGTGGCGTGCTGGCCTTTGCCCACGGCTTCAATGTGCACTACAACCAGGTCGTGCCGCGTGAAGACCTGGACGTGATCATGGTCGCCCCGAAGGGCCCCGGCCACACCGTGCGCTCCGAGTACCTGCGTGGTGGCGGTGTCCCCTCGCTGATCGCCGTTTACCAGGACCGCTCCGGCAAGGCGCGCGACATCGCCCTGTCCTACGCTGCGGCCAACGGCGGCACCAAGGGCGGTGTGATCGAGACCAACTTCCGTGAAGAGACCGAGACCGACCTCTTCGGCGAACAGGCCGTGCTGTGCGGCGGCGCCGTCGAGTTGGTGAAGATGGGCTTCGAGACCCTGACCGAAGCCGGCTACGCGCCGGAGATGGCCTACTTCGAGTGCCTGCACGAGCTCAAGCTGATCGTCGACCTGATGTACGAAGGCGGCATCGCGACGATGAACTACTCGATCTCGAACAACGCCGAATATGGCGAGTACGTGACCGGCCCGGAAGTCATCAACGAGCAATCGCGCGAAGCCATGCGCAATGCGCTCAAGCGCATCCAGACCGGCGAATACGCCAAGATGTTCATCCTCGAGGGCAAGACCAACTACCCGAGCATGACCGCCCGCCGCCGTCTGAACGCAGCCCACCCGATCGAGCAGGTCGGTGGCCAGTTGCGCGAAATGATGCCCTGGATCAAGGCCAAGGCCCTGGTCGACAAGTCGAAGAACTGATCTTCGCTTCCGGCATCATGCACAAGGCCGGCTCCGCACGCGCGGGGCCGGCCTTGTGCTTTTTCCGCCACCTGCGCGGGCCAGGCAATCACTGCGCTTTGCGCTCCGGAGCGCCGGGCATACGCGCGCCTGCGCTAGAATGCGCATTCAGGATCTCTAGCTGGTAAGCCCAACGTGCCCTACAACGAACCGCATCTCGCGCCGGTCATCGAGAAACGTCGGCGTGGTATCTACATCCTGCCGAACCTTTTTACGACGGCCGCGCTGTTCGCCGGCTTCTACGCCATCGTGCAGGCGATGAACGACCGCTTCGAATACGCCGCAGTAGCGATCTTCGTGGCCATGGCGCTCGACGGACTGGACGGCCGCATCGCCCGGATGACGCATACCCAGAGCGAATTCGGTGCCGAGTACGACTCCCTCTCCGACATGGTCTCCTTCGGCGCAGCACCCGCGCTCGTCATGTACGAGTGGGCGCTGCAGGATCTCGGCAAGCTGGGGTGGATGGCCGCCTTCATCTACTGCGCCGGCGCGGCTCTGCGCCTGGCCCGCTTCAACACCAACATCGACGTCGTCGACAAGCGCTACTTCCAGGGCCTGCCCAGCCCCGCCGCAGCCGCCCTCGTTGCCGGCATGGTCTGGGTCGGCATCGACAACGGCTTCAGCGGCGACGAACTGCGTGGGTACGCCGCGGCGCTGACCATCTTCGCCGGCGTCTCCATGGTCAGCAACGTACTGTTCTGGAGCGGTAAGGACATCAACCTGCGCAAGAGCGTCCCCTTCATCGTACTGATCGCACTGGTACTGGCCTTCGCGCTCATCTCCAGCTATCCGCCGGGGATCCTGTTCGCACTTTTCCTGGTCTATGCCGCATCGGGCTATGTGATTGCCGTGCTGCGCTGGCACAGACGCAGGCAGTCGAGGCAGGAGCCACCGGCCCCACCCGCCTCCGCTGCACAGAAAGACCAGAAAGACGGCCCTGACGCATCGACGGCAGGCGATTTGACCGACCCCGGGAGCAAGCCATGAAAGACAAGCTGATCATCTTCGACACCACCCTGCGCGACGGCGAGCAGAGCCCGGGCGCATCGATGACCCGCGACGAGAAGCTGCGCATTGCCCGCCAGCTCGAGCGCATGCGGGTCGACGTCATCGAGGCCGGCTTCGCTGCCGCCTCCAACGGAGACTTCGAGGCCGTTCGCTCCATCGCCGAAGCGATCAAGGACTCCACGGTCTGCTCCCTTGCCCGCGCCAACGAGAAGGACATCCGCCGCTCGGGCGAAGCAATCACCCCCGCAGCCCGCGGCCGCATTCACACTTTCATCGCCACCAGCCCGATCCACATGGAGAAGAAGCTGCGCATGACACCCGACGAGGTCGTCGCGCAGGCGGTCAAGGCAATCGGCTGGGCGCGCGAATACACGGACGACGTCGAGTTCTCGGCCGAAGACGCCGGCCGCTCCGAGATCGATTTCCTGGTCCGCATCTTCGAGGCGGTCATCCAGGCCGGCGCGAAGACGATCAACGTGCCCGACACCGTCGGCTACAACGTACCCGAGCAGTTCGCCAGTACCGTACGCGCCCTGATCGAGCGCGTCCCCAACGCCGACAAGGTGGTGTGGTCGGTGCACTGCCACAACGACCTCGGCCTGGCCGTGGCCAACTCGCTCGCCGCGGTACGCGCCGGCGCCCGCCAGGTCGAATGCACGATCAACGGCCTCGGCGAGCGTGCGGGCAATGCTTCGCTGGAGGAGATCGTCATGGCGGTACGC
Source organism: Thauera sp. AutoDN2 (assembly GCF_051280715.1). Lineage (NCBI taxonomy): Bacteria > Pseudomonadati > Pseudomonadota > Betaproteobacteria > Rhodocyclales > Zoogloeaceae > Thauera > Thauera sp. AutoDN2. Next base: position 34,412 of record NZ_JBNCAR010000013.1, read on the forward strand.
ACGCGCGCCGACATTTTCCCGGTCGAGACTGGCATCGACGCCACCCAGATCGTGCCCGCCTCCAAGCTGGTGTCGCAGATCACCGGCTACCCGGTGCAGCCCAACAAGGCCATCGTCGGCGCCAACGCCTTCGCGCACGAGTCCGGCATACACCAGGACGGCGTACTCAAGCACCGTGAAACCTACGAAATCATGCGTGCCGAAGACGTGGGCTGGGGTGCCAACAAGCTGGTGCTCGGCAAGCTCTCCGGCCGTAACGCCTTCCGCGCCCGCCTGCAGGAGCTTGGCATCGAGATCGAAAGCGAGGAGCACCTGAACCAGGCCTTCGCCCGCTTCAAGGATCTCGCCGATCGCAAGTCGGAGATCTTCGACGAGGACCTCACCGCACTGATGCGCGACGAGGCCGTCACGCCAGCGCCCGAGCAGTACCGCCTGGTGTCGACCCGCTTCCACTCCGAAACGGGAGAAACCCCGGTGGCCGAGCTCACGCTCACCGTGGGCGGACATGAATCGCATGCGCGTGCCGAAGGTTCCGGGCCGGTGGATGCGGCCTTCAAGGCGATCGAGTCCATCGTCACGAGCGGCAGCCAACTGCTGTTGTATTCGGTCAATGCAATCACCACCGGGACCGACGCCCAGGGTGAAGTGACCGTTCGCCTGTCGCACGAAGGGCGCGTCATGGACGGGCAAGGCGCCGACACCGATATAATCGTCGCTTCGGCCAAGGCCTACCTGAACGCGCTCAACAAGCTGCACGTCGGCACCGAGCGCCTCAACCCGCAGGTTTGAGCCCGTCACACGCAGGGGCAGGCAGACTGAGGGCGCAAGCCCCCTGCCCCTTCCTCCCCCGCGTCACTGCATCCGCGACGGCGCGGTAGCGCGCGCGTGCAGCATGGTGCTGGCAAACAGCGCGACCGAAAGCGCAATCTCCACGATTGCGAACAGTCCGGTGAGACCGGGATCCGTGGCGCGCAATACGCCCTCGGTGAAGTACAGCAGCGAGAGCATCGACAGCCACTGCGAGGTATAGCGACGCCCGCGCAGCACACCGAACACCGCCGGGAGCAAGGGCAGCGCCTTCAGCATCATCCACGACCCGCCCGGTCGCAGCGGCGCGAGCCAGCCTTCCCACACCACACAGAGCGCGATCAGGGACAGCAGCAGGACGCTGGAAAGCCTGGACAGCGATTGCGCACTCATCGCACACCCGCCAGGCGCAGCGCCGTCTCTGCCAGCCGCCTGCCCTGCGCCTGCGCCAGATGAACCTCGTCGGTGCTGGGCTCGGGTTGCCCGTCCACCCCCGCCACATGGCTCGCGCCGTAGGGCGTGCCGCCCGAGCGTGTGCTGCTCAGCACCCCCTCACTGAAGGGCAGCCCCATGACCAGCATTCCGTGATGAAAGAGCGGCAGCATCATGCTCAGCAGCGTGCCCTCCTGACCACCGTGCATGCTCGCCGAGGACGTGAACACGCAGGCCGGCTTGCCCTCGAGCGCGCCGTTGACCCACGCGCCAGCGAGGCCATCCAGGAAATACTTCATCGGCGCCGCCATGTTGCCGAACCGCGTCGGACTGCCCAGTGCGAGCCCGATGCAGGCCTCAAGATCGGCGACCTCGACGTAGGGCGGGCCATCCGCCGGGATGTCGTCCTCCACCGCCTCGCACACGGTGGAAACCCTCGGCACAGTCCTGACCCGCGCACACGCCCCGGGGACCTGATGGATGCCAACGGCGATCTGTTCGGCGAGCGCGCGTACCGAGCCGCGATGGCTGTAGTAGAGAACGAGGATTTCGTGCATGGGGGCTGTGTTCCAGGGCGGGGGGCGAATTATACCCTTCGTCCCCCGGCAGCCCTGCGGGTTCCGGGTAACGAGCTCCGGACCTCGGATCCCGACTCGCGGGCGCCGGATCAGATCGGATACGGATCGAGCTCGTACTGGAACAGTTCGACACGCGAGGTCTGCATGTCGAGTCCGAGCGCACGCGCCTGCGCGATGTAGAGCGACGCGCCCTCGCGCACGAACACAAAGCGGCGCGAAGCATAGGTGCCAGCGGGCGCAAGCATGGCGGGATGGCGCCGCACGGGCTCCATCGCCGGAAGGGCGAGCGCGGGCTCAAGCTTCTTCGCGGCCCGGCCGCGAAAACCGACCTCCACCGGCTGAAAACCGACGCCGACGATCTGCAAGCCGAGCTCGAGTTGCCCCGGGTGCTCGCTGCGCGCCCAACGCACGATGCAGATGGACCAAGGCTGTTCGGCATCGCGCCGCAGAGCCAGTGTGGAGCCGGATTCAATCTCTCCCCGGACGCCGGCAACGCTCATGATCGCAAGCCCACCCGGGCTCTCGTTGATGACCTCCCACTTCTGGATGCCGGCCAGCGGGCGCTCAGCATCCTTTCCCAGCAACCACATCGCATGCAGCCCGACGCACACCTGGACTGCATAGTGCCGGGCGCGACGCGGCTGCTCCCGCACCGGAACGGCCATCCACAGACCACGCAAGCGCTTGAGCAGCGCGAGCGCCTCGAGGGCCTTCAGCCCGGGCGGCAGACCCGCGCCCTGCAGCGCCTCCGGCGCAAGTTCGTCCTGGGCGCCGGCAAGCTCCGCGGCAGTCAGGTTCGCCGTTACCCAATCAATACACTCGCCCAAGCGCTGCGCCATCGGCCTGGGATTGAAGGACCAGATCTCGGAGCTACCCTCCCGCTCGGCCGGCACAGGCCTGCGCGCGACCGCCACCGGTGGAGCGTCGCCCGCCAGGTCCACCCACCACTGCGCCGCAGTCGCCGCCGGGCTGCTCCGCGTAAGATCGGCAACCGAGAGCAGGCGCTCATCGAGGAAATCGAACAGCCACACGAGTTCCCGGCCGGTCAGCGCATCGGGCTGTGAAGCGGCAAGCGTGAGCAGGCGCAGATACCAGGGCGCGAGGCGCTGCCCGGCAGCCGTGCCGATCCCCGTAGAGCGCGCGAGTCGATGTGCGAGCCGCCAACTGCCCTCGGGCACGTCCGAGGCCGCGAGCCCCGCGACACGGAAGACTTCGAGCACCGCCTCGAAAGCGTGCGCAGCGGCCGCATCCCGTTCGGATGCACTGCCCCCGGCACCGGATTCGACAAACTGGAGCAACCCGCCCGAAACAGCAATCAACAAGGAGCCCAATGCCGCCTGGCGTGCGAACAGCGCCTCGTCAAGCGGCAGCGGGCAGCCCGCCGCCTCGGCGCGATAATCCGCGCAGAGTCGCCGCAGAAAGGACACCGCCGCCACGCCGACACGGACACCTCCCCCCTCCAGCGCACCGCCCCTCTGCAGGACCGCGCAAAGCGGATCGCGCAGGGCCTCGAGGCCCTCGACCGAAGGCGCAAAAGCCCGATCCTCGAACAGGTCGAGCAGGGCCTGGGCTTCGTCGGAAAGAAGTGGGGACGTGTTCATGGTCGGTCGCGCTGTCGGGCACACCGCATTCTATCTGCTCCACCGCTACGGGGAAGCGGCCCTTTCGGCCCATCTCCATGCACAGGAAAGTTGCGCATTATTCTTGCCGTCTCGGGAGCAAAGGCCTATACTCCGCGGTTTTTCGCATCCACCGATCAGGAATAACAGATGGTCGTCATTCGCCTTGCCCGTGGTGGCGCCAAAAAGCGCCCGTTCTTCAACATGGTCGTTGCTGATTCGCGCAATCGTCGCGACGGTCGCTTCATCGAGCGTGTCGGTTACTACAACCCGATCGCTGCCGGCGCCGAACAGAGCCTGGTGATCAACACCGAGCGCCTGGCCTACTGGCAGCAGAACGGCGCCCAGCTGTCGCCGACGGTTGCCCGCCTCGTCAAGCAGGCCGCCAAGGCTGCTTGATCGGCTGCGGTCTGCCACGGCGGAACGAAGCATGATCGTACTGGGGCGCATCGTCGCCCCTTTTGGCGTTCAAGGGTGGGTCAAGATCCACCCCTTCGGTGACGATCCACTGTCGTGGCGCAAGATGTCCCACTGGTGGCTGAGCAGCGACGACGCTGCGCCGGCTTCCCAATGGAAGCAATACACGCTCGCGGCCTGCCGCGCGCACGGCAAGGGGCTCGTCGCCGCGCTGACCGAGGTCCCCGATCGGTCGTCCGCAGAAGCGATCGATGGCTTTTACATCGCCGCGCCGCGCGAAGCCTTGCCCAAGCCGGCCGAGGGCGAATACTACTGGGGCGACCTTGTCGGCCTGGCGGTCGAGAACGAGGCCGGTGAAGCGCTGGGCACGGTGAAGGGACTGGTTTCGACCGGTGCCCATGACGTGCTGCAATTGCAGGAAGGTGAAGGCGAAGGGAGCGTGGAACGCCTGATTCCCTTTGTCGCCGCCTACGTGCTGGACGTAGATCTGGCTGCCCGGCGCATCCGGGTGAGCTGGGAAAAAGACTGGTGACGCGGACTTGCACGCTTCCGGTCGAAGCGCAAGCCTCCACGGACGCTACGCAGGAAGGAGCGCCGAAGGGCATCGAAGGTGGGCAACGTCGCTACGACGTGATTACGCTCTTCCCCGAGATGTTCGCGGCCCTCACCGGAAGCGGCATCACACGAAGGGCGATCGATCGCGGGCTGTACGCCATGGGGCTCCACAACCCGCGCGACTTCACCAGCGACCCGCACCGCACCGTGGACGACCGCCCCTATGGTGGCGGTCCGGGCATGGTGATGCTGGTCGAGCCGCTCGCACAGGCGATCGCTGCGGCGCGCACGGCGCAGGAACAGGCGCTAGGGCGCAGCGGACGGGTAATCTACCTGTCGCCGCAGGGTCGAAGGCTGGACCAGGCAGTGGTGATGGAACTGGCTGCAGAGCCTGGGCTGGTGTTGCTCTGCGGACGCTATGAAGGCGTGGATCAGCGCCTGATCGAGCGTGAGGTCGATGAAGAACTCTCGCTCGGCGACTTCGTGCTGTCGGGCGGGGAATTGCCGGCGATGGTACTGCTCGACGCGATCGTGCGTCAGCTGCCCGGCGCACTGAATACGGCCGACTCGGCACAGGAAGACTCCTTTGCCGACGGCCTGCTGGACTGTCCGCACTACACGCGGCCAGAGATGTACGAGAACGATCGAGTGCCCGATGTGCTGTTGTCGGGCAACCACGCGGCGATCCGCCGCTGGCGGCTCAAGCAGGCGCTGGGCCGCACCTGGCAGCGCAGACCCGACCTGCTCGGGTTGCGCCAGCTGAGCAAGACCGAATTGAAACTGCTTGAGGAGTTCAGGCAGGAGCAAGCCGGGGCGGAAGGTCGGCAGACCTGAACCCCTTACACAAACGGCACGTACCAGGTTGCGACCTGCTCTGCGGCCAGGCCGACGCAGATGGCGGAAGGCCGATAACATCGATGGAGTTTTTGCAATGAACCTGATTCAGCAACTCGAGCAGGAAGAGATCGCCCGCGTCGCCGCCGGCAAGACCATCCCCGCCTTCGGCCCCGGTGACACCGTGGTCGTCCAGGTGAAGGTCAAGGAAGGCAACCGCGAGCGTCTGCAGGCCTACGAGGGCGTGGTGATCGCCAAGCGCAACCGTGGCCTCAACTCCTCCTTCATCGTCCGCAAGATCTCCTCGGGCGAGGGCGTCGAGCGTACGTTCCAGACCTACTCGCCGCTGGTCGCCGGCATCGAGGTCAAGCGTCGTGGTGACGTGCGTCGCGCCAAGCTGTACTACCTGCGCCAGCGCTCGGGCAAGTCGGCTCGCATCAAGGAAAAGCTGGACTACAAGGCGGCCGCTGCAAAGCGCGCCGCCCAGCAGCAACAGGAAGGCTGATCGCAGCGCGCTGCGGTCACTTCTCGCAACGGGCCTTCGGGCCCGTTTTTTCGTTCACCGGCATATCCAATGCCGCGCCTTCCCAAGCGGCAGCGTCTGCGCTCAACGGCGCTCGACGTAGTGCATCAGCCAGGCGGCCGCAGCAAGGAAGATCAGGCTCGGCGTCAGCGCGGCCATGACCGGCGGCCAGGCGTTGATCATGCCAAGGTTGGAGAACAGGCCGTTGAGCAGGTGGAAGCCCACCCCCAGCATGACCCCCATGAAGATGCGCGCGCTCGCGCCGCCCATGCGGTCATGGATGAAACCGAATGGCATGGCCAGCGCCATCATCACGAGCACGGCGAAGGGGTAGATGATCTTCTTCCACAGCGCGATCTCGAAACGGTCCGAATTCTGACCGTTGTCGCGCAGGTGCTTGATGTAGGTCCACAACCTGCCAAGCTGCATGTGCTCCGGCGACACCATCAGCACACCCAGCACTTCCGGCGTGAGCTCTGACTTCCACGCGATTTCCGGCAGGTGCTCGACCTCGGTGCGGTCACCGTGAAAGCGGGTACGGGCGACCTCGAGCAACTTCCATTCACCCTGCCCGTCGAACACGCCCTGGCTGGCCTCGGCGATGGAGACGAGGGCATAGTTCTCGTCGAAGGTGTAGATGCGCGCGTTGCGCAGCGTGCGATCCGGCATCAGCGTACGCACGTTGATCACTTGCCGCCCATCCTTCACCCACAGCCCGGAGCGAAGTTGCTGCGACACGGTGGCCTTGGTTGCGTTGAGCTTCCACTCCTCCGCCGCCGACTCGGCGGGGGGCGCGACGTACTCACCGATCAGGAACACCAGGGCGACGAACACCACGCCGATCAGGCCCAGGGTGCGCATCAGCGCGCCGTTCGACATGCCCGAGGCACGCATCACCGTAATCTCGGAATGCCGCGCCAGCGTCGCCAGCGCATAGAGGCTACCGATCAGCACCGCGATCGGCATCAGCTCGTAGACCCGCGCCGGCAGGGTCAGCACCACATAGATCACCGCCTGGTAGAGCGTATAGCCCCCCTTGCCGATGTCCTCGAGCTCGTTGATGAGGTCGAAGAAGGCGAACAGGCCGAGGAAGGCGACCAGCACCAGCAGGGTCGAGCCGAAGATTTCCCGCGCGAGATAGCGCAGCAGCACCACGCTCATGTACGCTTCCGCCAGAACGGTGACACGGCGAGCCGCGTGTAGAACAGCAGCCCGAGCGCACCGAGCACCACCAGATGCGGCAGCAACAGGCCCGGGACAAAACCAACCCGCCCCTGCGTCACCCAGGACTGGAACACCGAGATCGCGTTGCTGTAGAGCAGATAGACGAGCAGCGCGATAAGCATGTTATTGGCCCGCCCGGCGCGAGGATTGACAAAGGAGAGCGGAATGGCCAGCAGCGCAAGCAGCAGCGCCACGACCGGTACGCCGATGCGCCCGACCAGTTCGCCCAGGCTGCGCTTGTCCTGCTGCGCCAGCAGCAATGCGGTCGGCTGCGCGCGCGTGCGGGCGAGCTGGCTGGTGACCTGCTTCTGCTCCAGTTGCACCTCGTAGCGACCGAACTCCATCACGCGGAACGCCGGCGTACCCGGGGTGCCGTCATAGCGCCGTCCGTTCTCCAGCACCACGTAGCGCCGTCCCTCGCCATCACTGCGCAGGAAGCCTTCGGACGACACGATCACAACCAACCCGCCAGAGCGTGTCTGCTCGCTGACGAACACGTTGCGCACGCGCCCGTCTTCGCCCGCCCCCACTTCCACGAAGAACACGCGCTGCGCGCTGGAGGATTCACGAAACACGCCTGGCGCGACACGCTGCGTATCGTCGCGACTGTCCAGCCGCGCGCGGTATTCGCCGCTCTTCTGCTGCGCCCAGGGGGACAGATAGAGCGCCCCGGCGCCAATCACCAGCACCAGCGGCAGGGCAAAGATCAGCACCGGCCGGATCCAGGACGTCAGCGGCACACCCGCAGCGAACCACACAACCATCTCGGAGTCACGGTAACTGCGCGAAAGTGAAACCAGGATGGCAATGAAGAGCGTCAGCGTCAGGACCGTCGGCATCTGCGCGAGCGCCCCGAAGCCGATCAGCGCAGCGACCGCATCGGCCGGCACGCTGCCCCCTGCCGCCTGGCCGAGCAGGCGGATGAGCACGGTGGAGATCAGGATCGCGAACAGGGCAACGAACACCGCGGCTGCCGTCTGCGCGAGCTCCCGTTGCAAGGCACGACGGAAGATCATCGGACGACGAGCCCGGATCGGCTCGGAAGAAGCAGCGAAGAAGGAGGCGGAGGAGACGGGAAGCGGGGCAAGATGCGGTACCGGAACGCGGCACCCCGCCGCGCAGCTCGCGCGGATGCAGACGGGAAGCCTTTTTGACGCCCTGCTTGCGAACGGGCCATAATCGACCGCAATCCGAAACCGGCGTATTTACAAGGAAAAAGCGGATGGAATTTACCATAAAGACCGGCAACCCGGCACAGCTGAAGACCGGCCTGCTGGTGCTCGGCGTGTTCGCCGGCAGCAAGCTCCCCCCTCTCAGCGCAGTCGTCGACGATGCGGCGCAAGGGCTCGTTTCCGCCCTGCTCAAGCGCGGGGATCTCGAGGACAAGGCCGGCTCCACGCTGTTGCTGCACGACGTGCATGGCACGCACGCGGAGCGCGTTCTGCTTGTCTGCCTGGGCACGGAAGACGCGTTCAGCGACAAGGCCTACCGTGACGCGCTGAGCGCCACCGCGAAGGTGCTCGCCTCCAGTCCGGCGAAGGACACCGTGATCACGCTCGCGGAGGTGGGGCCAAGCGGCCGTGACCTGCCCTGGCGCCTGCAGCAGGCCGCGCGCATCCTCGCCGACGGCGCCTACCGCTTCGACGCGCTCAAGACCGACAAGAAGAAGGACAGGAAGCACCGCGGCACGAAGAAGCTCACCCTGCTCGTCAGCAGCGAACTCGACGCCGGGTTCGACACTGCCATGCTGCAGGGGCAGGCGATCGCCACCGGTATGGCGCTGGCGAAGGATCTCGGTAACCTGCCGGGCAACCTCTGCACCCCCACGCATCTGGCCGAAACCGCAGTGGCGCTCGGCAAGCAGTACAAGTTCGACGTCGAAGTGCTCGAACGCGCCGACATGGAAAAGCTCGGCATGGGCGCCTTGCTGTCGGTGGCCCGCGGCTCGCACCAGCCACCCAAGTTCATCGTCATGCACTACAAGGGTGGCAAGACCAAGGCAAAGCCCATCGTGCTGGTCGGCAAGGGCATCACCTTCGACACCGGCGGCATCTCGCTGAAACCCGCCGCCGAGATGGACGAGATGAAGTTCGACATGTGTGGCGCCGCCAGCGTGCTCGGCACCTTCAAGGCGATCGCACAGATGGGCCTGCCCATCAACCTCGTCGGTCTCGTCCCCACCACCGAGAACATGCCCGGTGGCGGCGCCACCAAGCCGGGCGATGTCGTCACCTCGATGTCGGGGCAGACCATCGAGGTGCTCAACACGGACGCCGAAGGCCGCCTGATCCTGTGCGATGCGCTCACCTACGCCGAGCGCTTCAAGCCCGAGTGCGTGATCGACATCGCCACCCTCACCGGCGCCTGCGTGGTCGCGCTCGGCAAGATCCCGAGCGGACTGCTCGCAAACGATGACGAGCTCGCCGCCGAGATCCTGCGCCGCGGCACCGAATCCGGCGACCGCGCATGGCAGCTGCCGCTGTGGGAGGAGTATCAGGAGCTACTCAAGAGCAACTTCGCCGACATGGGCAACATCGGCGGCCGCTACGCCGGCACGATCACCGCTGCCTGCTTCCTGTCGCGCTTCGCCAAGGCCTACAAATGGGCGCATCTCGACATCGCGGGCACTGCCTGGGTGTCGGGCGACGCCAAGGGCGCCACCGGCCGTCCGGTGCCGCTGCTGTCGTCCTTCCTGATCGGCCGCGCCGCCAGAAAGGCTTGAGCAACGGTCGTCCTGCCATGGCCGCACGCGTTCATTTCTACCACAACACGCCCGACCGGCTCGCCCTCGCCTGCGAGCTGGTCGCGAACGCCCACGGCCGCAGCCGCAAGGTGGCGGTGCGCTGCACGACTCCCGAGCAGCTCCGTACGCTCGACAAGCTGCTGTGGACGGCCGAACCGCTGAGTTTCATCCCCCATGTCCCCGCTGACCATGCACTGGCCAGCGAAACGCCCGTCACGCTGGCATGCGCGGGGGAAGCCCCGAACTGGCCGCATGGCGACGTGCTGCTCAACCTCAGCGACGATTTGCCCGCCGAGCACGACGCCTTCCGCATGGTGGTCGAGATCGTCGGACACGACGCTGCAGAACGGCACGCTGCCCGCCAGCGCTGGATGCGCTACCGCGAGTTGGGCTGCGAACTCAAGGCCTTCGACGCCGAACGCAGGGAGGCGCTATGAACAAATGGTCCTCGTTTCCTGACGACGATGAGTTCGAACGTGCCGACGACCTGATCGACCAGGCAGACGCCCTGCTGCGCCGTCACCGCGGGACCGACGCGCCAGCACCCAACGTCCCCCATGAGCCCGCCCACGAGCGCTTCGACGACGACGAACTTCCCATCCTCACCGAAGTGGTCGAGGACTTCGAGCCGCCCGCGGGCTGGCGCCCGGCGGAAGCGATGCCTCAGCCCGCAGCTGAACCCGAACACATCGAACCACTCGCCGCACCACTGCGTTGGGAAGACCTTGCGCCCCCCCCCATCAAAGCCCAGCCAGCACCCAGCGCATCCTTTGCGGCCCCAGCGCCATCGACACAGGGGCCGGACCCGGTCCTGGATGCGGTCTTCCCCGACAGCCCCCCAGCCGGCACGCCAGCGCTACCGGACCTGACGGAGCGACTCGTCGAACTCGACACCACGATTGCCCGCGAGATTTCACGCTGGGTCGAAGCCGAGCTGCCTCAACTCGTCTCGCGCGAGCTGGATCGCGTGCGCCGGCAACTGGAGATCGAGGTCCAGTCCCACCTGCGCGCCACCCTGCTGCCGGAGATCTCCGCACGCATCAGCGCCCTGCTCGACCAGAACAGCGACGACACGCCGCCCCCCCGCGCCTGAACACGCCGGCGCGCGCATCGGGGCCCGCGGCGCGCATCCGCTATAATCCGCGCTTTGCCTACAAGCGCGTAGAACACCATGGAACTGGCCAAGAGCTTCGAGCCCGCCGACATCGAACGTCGCTGGTACCCGGAATGGGAATCCCGCGGCTATTTCAACGCCGGACTCGACAAGTCGAACCCCAACGCCTTCTGCATCCTGCTGCCGCCGCCCAACGTCACCGGCACGCTGCACATGGGGCACGGCTTCAACCAGACGATCATGGATGCGCTCACCCGCTACCATCGCATGCGGGGTGACAACACGCTGTGGCAGCCGGGCACCGACCACGCCGGCATCGCCACCCAGATCGTCGTGGAGCGCCAGCTCGATGCCCAAGGCATCAGCCGACACGACCTCGGCCGCGAGCGCTTCCTGGAGAAGGTGTGGGAGTGGAAGGAGTACTCCGGCGGCACCATCACGCGCCAGATGCGCCGCCTGGGTACCAGCCCGGACTGGAAGCGCGAGCGCTTCACGATGGACGAGGGCCTGTCGAAGACCGTCACCGAGACCTTCGTGCGCCTCTACAACGAGGGCCTGATCTACCGCGGCAAGCGACTGGTGAACTGGGATCCGAAGCTCGGCACCGCGGTGTCCGATCTGGAAGTGGTGTCCGAGGAAGAGGACGGGAAGCTCTACCACATCCTGTATCCGTTCAGCGACGGTCCGATCGGTGAACTGAAAGGTCTGACGGTGGCCACCACCCGCCCCGAGACCCTGCTCGGCGACGTCGCGGTGATGGTGCACCCGGAGGACGAGCGTTACGCCCACCTCATCGGCAAGACCGTCGCCCTGCCGCTCACCGGCCGCCACATCCCGATCATCGCCGACGACTACGTCGACCGCGAGTTCGGCACTGGTTGCGTCAAGGTCACGCCGGCGCACGACTTCAACGACTACGCCGTCGGCCAGCGTCACAAGCTCGACATGATCGTGGTGCTGACGCTCGAAGGCAGCGTGCCCGCGGTGGCCGAGCGCTACACCACCGACGGCATCACGCTCGAAGGCGTGCCGATGCCCGCCAGCGTCGCCGGCCTGGATCGCGTGCCGGCGCGTGATGCGGTGGTCGCCGAGCTCGAACAGCTCGGGCTGATGCTCGAGATCAAGGCGCACAAGATGCAGGTGCCGCGCGGCGACCGCACCAGCGTGGTGATCGAGCCGATGCTGACCGACCAGTGGTTCGTCGCCATGTCCAAGCCCGGCGCGGACGGCAAGAGCATCACCCAGAAGGCGCTCGACGTCGTCGCCTCGGGCGAGATCAGGTTCTACCCCGAGAACTGGGTCAACACCTACAACCAGTGGCTCAACAACATTCAGGACTGGTGCATCTCGCGCCAGTTGTGGTGGGGCCACCGCATCCCGGCCTGGTACGACGAGGAAGGCAAGATCTTCGTCGCCACCTGCGAGGAAGAGGCGATCCGCGCCTGGAAGGCCGACCTGCAGGCCGAGATCGACGCACTGACCGCCGAGGTGCAGTCGCGCCAGAGCGAGGGCCAGACCACCGCCGACTACCCGGCAATCGCCGAGCGTCTGGCGCTGCTGCACGCCCGCCACGACGCCGGCCACCTGCGCCAGGAAGACGACGTGCTCGACACCTGGTACTCGTCGGCGCTGTGGCCGTTCTCGACCCTGGACTGGACCGCCGAGTGGCCCGGCAAGAGCAACGACGCGCTCGACCTCTATCTGCCCTCGACCGTGCTCGTCACCGGCTTCGACATCATCTTCTTCTGGGTGGCGCGCATGGTCATGATGACCAGGCACATCACCGGCAAGATCCCGTTCAATCACGTCTACGTGCATGGTCTCATCCGCGACGCGGAAGGCCAGAAGATGAGCAAGTCCAAGGGCAACGTGCTCGACCCGATCGACCTCATCGACGGCATCGGCATCGACGAGCTGGTCGGCAAGCGCACCTTCGGCCTGATGAACCCCAAGCAGGCGCAGAGCATCGAGAAGAAGACTCGCAAGGAATTCCCCGAGGGCATCCCCGCCTTCGGCACCGACGCGCTGCGCTTCACCTTCGCCAGCCTGGCCAGCCCGGGCCGCGATATCAAGTTCGACCTCGCGCGCTGCGAGGGCTACCGCAACTTCTGCAACAAGCTGTGGAACGCCACCCGCTTCGTGCTGATGAACTGCGAGGGCCAGGACTGCGGCATCGGCGACAACGTCGCCTGCTCCACCGAGGTGCTCGACTTCTCCTTCGCCGACCGCTGGATCGTGTCGCGCCTGCAGCGCACCGAGGCCGAAGTCGCGGCGCAGTTCGAGGCCTACCGCTTCGACCTGGTCGCGCGTGCGGTGTATGAGTTCGTGTGGGACGAGTACTGCGATTGGTACCTGGAGCTCGCCAAGGTGCAGATCCAGTCCGGCACCCCGGCGCAGCAGCGCGCCACTCGCCGCACGCTGCTGCGCGTACTCGAGACCGTGCTGCGCCTGGCGCATCCGCTGATCCCCTTCATCACCGAAGAACTCTGGCAGACCGTGGCACCGCTTGCCGGACGCAAGGACGGCGACAGCATCATGCGCGTGCGCTACCCGCGCGCGGACATGGGTCGCATCGACGAGGCATCGGAGGCCAAGGTCGCCGAACTGAAGGCAATGATCTACGCCTGCCGCAACCTGCGCGGCGAGATGAACATCTCCCCCGCCCAGCGCCTGCCGCTGGTGGCCGCGGGCGACAAGGCCGCGCTCGCCGTTTATGCGCCCTACCTTGCCGGCCTGGCCAAGCTCGCCGAGGTGCAGATCGTTGACGAGATCGGCGCGGACGAACTCGCCCCGGTCGCGGTGGCCGGCGAGACCCGGCTGATGCTGAAGGTGGAGATCGACGTCGCTGCCGAGCGCGAACGCCTGGGCAAGGAGATCGCCCGCCTCGACGGCGAGATCGCCAAGGCCGAAGGCAAGCTTGGCAACGCCAGCTTCGTCGATCGTGCACCCGCCGCGGTGGTCCAGCAGGAGCGGGATCGCCTCGCCGGATTCAAGGCCACCCTCGAGAAGCTGAAACCGCAACTGGCCAAGCTGGGCGCTTAAGTACCCATCTGCGCTGGCAAGACAAAACGGGCTGCCCGATTGATCGCGGCAGCCCGTTTGCTGTCTTACGGAAACCAGGCGCGAATGCGGTTCGCCATGACGCCGTCAGGCAGCTTCGCCGTGGCCCGGCGTCGCCGCAAACCTACTTCCGCTTCAGGAAGAACTCGAACGCCTTGTCTGCCGTCTCGCCCTGCTTGACCAGCTCATTCCCGGTCTGGCGTGCAAATGCCTGGAAGTCCTTGACTGAACCCGGATCCGTCGCCACCACGCGCACCACCTGCCCCGAAAGCATCTCTGCCAGCATCTTCTTGGCACGCAGGATGGGCAACGGGCAGTTCAGACCACGGGCATCCACTTCCTTGTCGAAATTCATCCTCTCCGTCCTTTGTTCTGGGGTTTTCAAGCGCGACCGATTCTAAAGTACGGCAGGCAACCGGCAAAGCGCCGCAAACACTCACTGCTGCCGCCGCGCTTCCTGCAGGCTGCGCTGCAGTTCGCGCAAACGGGCATCCACGGCAGACAGCAGATAGAAGTCGCCGTCACCCGCCTTGCGCGCGATCTCCAGTTGCTCGATGGCCGCCGGCAAGCTGCCGCGCAGTACATACACCTCCGCCTGCGCGCGGTGCTGCGCACTACGCTCGCCGAGCGCAGCATGTGCGCGCGAGAGCAACTGCCACAGGCGCGGATCACCGCTACGATCGTCAAGCAGACGCCGCACCGCCTTCGCGGCCTCGCCGGCCTGCCCTGCCTGGATGCGGGCATCGGCAAGCGCATAGGCCACGCTGCGGCTGGCCGGAAACTGCCTGCGCGCCGCATCCAGGATGCGCACTGCTTCCGCACCGTCCCGGCGCGCGATGTGGATCTCGGCAGCCAGCGTTTCCAGCCAGGGGGACGCGGGCGCACGCTTTCGCACCACATCGAGACGCACCAGGGCATCGTCGGCACGTCCTGCACGCAGCAGCGCGCGTGCGAGCCCATAGGCCATCTCCTCCGCCTGGGGCGCACGCGCCACTTCGGACTCCAGGTCCCGCACCGCGTCGGCGGGCTGGCCCGCATCTGCACGCAGCTTCGCGCGTGCGTAGCGGAAGTCGGCGGAGTCGAGCACCTGCCGGTACGGCATTCGCGTGACACGGTTCTCCATGTCGGCAATACGTTCCGTCGTCAGCGGGTGAGTGCGGAGGTACGCCGGCGCGTTGTTCTCATACACCCGGGTGTTGCGCTGAAGACGCTCGAAGAAGCTCGGCATGCCGCGCACGTCCATCCCCGCCTTGTCCAGCGTCTCCAGCCCCACGCGATCGGCCTCGCGCTCGAAGGCGCGGGTATAGCCGAGCTGTGACTGGATGGCCCCGGCCTGCCCGGCGGCGATCGCAGCCTGACTCACATCGGAATTGCTGCGCGCCGCCAGCACCGCCACCAGCAGCGAAGCCATCATCAGCATCGCCGACTGGCTCTGCTTGCCCACGATCTGTGCGATATGGCGCTGGGTGACGTGGGCGATCTCGTGCCCCAGCACCGAGGCGAACTCCGACTCGGTCTGCGCCGCGAGCAGCAGCCCGGTATGCACACCGATATAGCCGCCAGGCAACGCGAAAGCGTTGAGCGTCGGGTCGCGCACGACAAAGAAGTCGAAGTCCTGCGTGGGGTTGTTGCTCACCCCCGCCAGCCGATGTCCGAGGCGATTGACGTATTCCTCGATCTCCGGGTCATCCAGGTAGGCGGCATCCCGCCAGCGGATCTGGGCGATGATCTCTTCACCGATGCGGCGCTCGGCCGCGGGGGAAAGCTCGGTAGCCGCCACGTCGCCCAGATCCGGAAGATCGTACGACTGGGCACTGAGCGGAGCGGGCAGCGCAAGCGCGCAACTGAGCAGGAGGGCGAAAGGTCGTCGCATCATCGGATGCTATGATACTGCCCGACGCCAACCCGTTCCCACACTCGATGTATCGGCGTGTTTTGCTGGCACCTCGTCCGGTGCAGCATGCGCCCTGCGCGAGCAGCCCGCCCCCATCTCCGCCCATGACGACCGTATCCTCCAACCCGCTCACCCATTTCGACGGCGAAGGCCAGGCCCACATGGTCGACGTCGGCGCCAAGGCCGAGACCCGCCGCGTCGCCATTGCGACCGGCCGCATCCTGATGCTTCCAGATACCTTCGCGATGGTGAAATCCGGCACGGCCAAGAAGGGCGACGTGCTCGGCATCGCCCGCATTGCCGCGATCCAGGCCGCCAAGCGCACCAGCGACCTCATCCCCCTCTGCCACCCGATCCCCCTCACGCGGGTCGCGGTGGAGTTCGACCTCGACGAAACCGAGTGCGCCATCCGCTGCACCGTCACCGCCGAAACCGTCGGCCGCACCGGCGTCGAGATGGAAGCGCTCACCGCGGTGAATGTCGGCCTGCTCACGATCTACGACATGTGCAAGGCCATCGACCGCGGCATGCGCATGGAAGGCATTCAGCTCATGGAAAAGCTCGGCGGCAAATCGGGGCACTGGAAGGCCTGAGGCGCACGAGCGGGTCAGTCGCGCCGCCCGGCCTCATCGCTGCGGGCCAGCCTGGCCAGCGCGAGCGGAAAAGCACCCGACCCCGCCAGCGCGACCGCCGACACCAGGAAGGCCAGCCCAGCCATCGGGTCTGCGAGCGCCGGGTGCAGTCGCGCACCCTCGCCCGCAAAGCAGATCAGCGCCGGTATCAGCGCCAGCGCCGCGAGCGCGAAGAGGATCAGCGCCGACACGGGCATCGAACGTTTCACGCGCCGTGAAAACGCATCCGCCATGGAAGTTCTCCCTGGATGAAGAGGCGCGCCTCTTCCGACTGTGGACGGGCAAAGAAGGCGCGCACCGGGGTGTGCTCGCACACCCGCCCCGCAGACATGAACACGATGTCGTCCGCGAGCCGCGTGGCCTGTCCAAGATTGTGGGTGACCATCAGGACGCGGGTGCCGTCGGTACGGATCTCGCGGATGATGCGCTCGACTTCGGCGCTGGCCGACGGGTCAAGGCTGGCGGTGGGCTCGTCGAGCAGCAGCAGGCGCGGCTTCGTCAGCCACGCGCGCGCCAGCGCGAGGCGTTGCTGCTCGCCCCCGGAAAGCTGTCGCGCACTGTCCTCGGCACGGTCGGCCAGGCCGACACGCTCGAGCATCGCCAGCCCCTGCCGGCGGCGTTCGGCGGCGGTCAGCCCAAGGGGTTTCAGCCCCAGCGCGACGTTCTGCAGTACAGAGGCGCGCAGCATCATCGGCCGCTGGAACACCATCATCACGCCCTGCGCCGGCCGGCGCGCGCCCTCGTCGCCCCAGGCCATGCTGCCGGCGTCCGGTTCGATCAGGCCGCAGATCACCCGCAGCAGCACGCTCTTGCCCGCCCCGTTGGGGCCCAGCACCAGGGTGATGCCTTCGTCGCCCAGATCGAGATCGATGCCGGCCAACACCTCGCGGCCGTTGGGCTGGTAGCGCAGGCCGCGGATGCGCAGG
Source organism: Thauera sp. AutoDN2 (assembly GCF_051280715.1). Taxonomy (NCBI): domain Bacteria; kingdom Pseudomonadati; phylum Pseudomonadota; class Betaproteobacteria; order Rhodocyclales; family Zoogloeaceae; genus Thauera; species Thauera sp. AutoDN2. The sequence goes on from NZ_JBNCAR010000013.1 coordinate 51,770, forward strand.
GGAAAAATTGCCATCGTCCGCCTCAGCCGTAGCGCCGCATTGCCCAATGGCGCAGCACGAAGGCCAGCGCGTTGAGCGCGAGGATGATGACGATGAGCACCACGCCGAGCGCGATCGCCAGCGCGAGGTCGCCCTTGCTGGTCTCGAGCGCGATCGCGGTGGTCATCACGCGCGTCGCCCGGTCGATGTTGCCGCCGACGATCATCACCGCCCCCACCTCGCTCATCGCGCGCCCCAGGCCCGCCAGCACCGCCACCAGCAAGGAGTGGCGACAGTCGTAGAGCAGCGTGGTGACGCTGTCCCACCACGAAAAGCGCATCAGCTGCAATTCTTCGGCGTAGCGCTGCCACACGTCCTCAACCACCTGGCGCGTGATCGCCGCCATCAGCGGAATCACCAGCAGGCTCTGCGCGATGACCATCGCCAGCGGCGTGTACAGCAGGCCGAAGCCACCGAACGGCCCCGAGCGCGACAGCAGCAGGTACACCACCACCCCCACCACCACCGAAGGCAGGCCCATCAGTCCGTTGACCAGCACCGACAGCGTGTTCTTGCCCGGGAAACGCCCCACCGCAATGCATGCGCCGAGTGGCAGACCGATCAGCGTGCCCAGCAGCACCGCGCCACCACTGACCTGCAGCGACAGCACCACGATCTCGGCCACGGTGTGGTCGAAGGTAGCGAGCAGCGAAATCGCGTCGGAGAAGGTGGCGGCGAAGGCGGACATCGGCGGGGAGCATAACCGAAACCCCCTGCCCGCCGGAACGCGCGGAGCGTTGATCGGGCAGACGCGCTGTCAGCCGCCTCCCTTCTGCATCGCCCGGTCGAGACGCACCAGTAGCGCGCGGCGCGCGGCCTCGTCACCCGGCCCGAAACGGTAGCGCACGATCAGTTGCGGCAGCTCGAACAGCCCCAGGCGACGCACGCCGGCCGGCTCCAGTTCGATGACGAGCATTTGCGCCCCCTCCTGCAGGCTCAGGCGCCGAGCTTCCGCGCTGCCCTGCACCGCGGGCCAGGCCTGGCGCAGGTCGCGCTCGAATTCACGCGCGGTGGCGGTGACCCGGCGCTCGAAGGACTCGGGCACCGGGCCATTGATGAAGGCCACGCCTCAGCCGCCGGCGATCGGCGGCCAGATGGCGAGCTCGTCGCCGTCCTGCAAGCGGCGCCTGGCGCGCTCGGCCGGCGGCACGAAATGGCCGTTGACCAGCACCAGGTGGGCGCTGCGCTCGGGCACGCGGTAGCGGTGAATCATTTCCGCCACGGTCGTGCCCTCGTCCACGTCCAGTTCCAGCCGGTTGCCGCGGTGGCCGTCGGGCAGGTAGTCCGACAGCGAGGCAAAGAGCTTGAAGGCGATGCGGATCGTCACACGGGTCTCCATGCGCCGCCCTCAGCGCGCCAGCGCCATCGGTTGCTGGCTGCGGGCAACGTAGGCATCGACGAAGGACAGCGGGTTGGCGAGCAAACGGTCCTTCCAGTCGCCAAGCCTGACCTGGCCGTGGATCAGGCCGCGCAGTGCGCCGACGTGCTGGGTCAGGCCGATGGAGGTGGCGCCGATCAGCACGTCGTCCTTGAACTGCAGGCTGAGGTAGCGGTAGCGCGCCTCGTCGACCAGTTCGACACCGCTGCCGCCGGCGTCCGGCTTCTCGCCCCACCACTGGCCGAAGGACGATGAGATCAGGCCCAGCGTATCGAGCACGTTGATCGCCAGCACACCATTGAGCTTCGTGTCCCTGGCGGTGGCGCCGCGCGCCATGTTCATCGCCGCGATGCGCGCCTGGTCGGCGGCGTTGGGCTGGATAGCGGCGACGAGGTGCGCGCCGGTGAAGAGATCCGGCGCCTCGGCCACATCACCGGCGGCGAAGATGCCGGACACGCTCGTCTCCATGCGGTCGTCGACCAGCACGCCCTTGGCGACATGCACCGGGGTCTCTTCCAGGAAGCCGACATTGGGCGCGACACCCGCGGCGACGATGACGAGGTCGCAATCCAGGCGGTCACCGGTCGACAGCGTGACGGCCAAGGGTGCGTCGGCCCCCACTTCGCTGCCACGATCGACGCGCTGCACACCCGCCGAGGTGACGACGCGGATGCCCTTCTCTTCCACCCAGCGCTTGATCATGCCACCGGCCTTGGGCGTCATCATGCGCGGCACCATGCGGTCGCCCATCTCCACCACCGTGAGCTGCACGCCGCGCTTGGCCAGCGCCTCCATGATGATGCAGCCGATGAAGCCGGCACCCAGCTGCAGCACGCGCGCGCCCGGTTTGGCATGGGCGGCGATCGCGCGTGCGTCGCCCAGCGTCCAGCAGGTCTGCACCTCGGGCAGGTCCACGCCGGGGATCGGCGGGCGCACGGGATGCGAGCCGGTGGCGATCAGCAGGCGGTCATAGCTTTCGAAATGGCCGTCGTCGAACAGCACGGTGCGCTTTTCGGTGTTGAGCGCCACCGCGCGGCCACGCATCTGGCGGACGCGCAGGCGTTCGAAATGGTCGGCGCCCTTGCGCAGATACGTGCCCGATTCGTCGATGTTGCCTTCGAGCAGGTAGGGGATCGCCATGCGCGAATACGGTGGCGCGTCCTCATGGCCAACCATGACGATCTCGTCGTGCGGCGCGGCCTTGCGCAGCGTTTCGGCAGCAACGACGCCTGCCGGGCCGTTGCCGAGAATAAGGTGTTTCATTGGAGCATCCTCGAACGAAAGGCGGGCGCCCCGAAGGGCGCCCGCTCAGGCTTGCACCGTTACAGTCCCAGACGGGCCCGCGTCTCGGCCGTCGGCTGGCCTTCGGGCGTCCAGCCGCGCACCTGGTAATACTCGGGCAGCATCTTCGCCAGGCCGTTGACCATGCCCTTGGCCGGACCGGTCTTGGCCGGTTCCTGCGTCAGACGCGGCGGCAGATTGTCGTCCTTGGCGGTGAAGCCGGCGGCGTTGTTGAACATGCGTTCCATGTTCCAGATGCGCTCGCCCACCTCGTTCAGCTTCTCCATGCTCCAGTCACCCTCGCAGGCAGCGGCCACCTGCGGCTGCACGTCGGCCAGGGTCCATGCGAAGCTGGTGAAGACGCAGATGCCGGCCGAGTCGAACACCGCGGTGGCGTCCTGGAAGGCCTTGACCAGCTCGGGCTTGCCGTCGGTGGCCAGCGGGTCGGTCTTGACCGGAATGCCGAGCACTTCGGACGCCACCGTATAGCCGCGCAGGTGGCAGGCGCCACGGTTGGAGGTGGCGTAGGCCAGGCCCATGCCCTGGATGCCGCGCGAGTCGTAGGCGGGGAATTCCTGGCCCTTCACGCTCATCGACAGCTCGGGACGGCCGTACTTCTCGCACAGGCGCTTGCTGCCCATGCCGAGCTCCTTGCCGAAACCCTCGCCCACCGCGGTCATCTCGACCATCTTCGCCAGCGCCTCGGCCGAACCGAAGGGCGCCGCCATCCCGATGATGTCGTCGTTGAGGATGCCCAGCTCGTACAACTCCATCGCCGCGCCGACCGTGGCGCCGAAGGAGATCGGGTCCATGCCCTGCTCGTTGCAGATCAGGTTGGCGTACTGCAGCGCCTCGAGGTCGCCGACACCGTTGGCCGCACCCAGCGCCCAAGCGGCCTCATACTCCAGGCCGCCGGAGGCGCCCCAGTACTTCGGGCTGTTCTTGACGGTGAAGTGCCCCTTGTCGATTTCCGAGATGCGCCCGCAGGCGATGGTGCAGCCGAAGCAGGCGGCGTTGGTGACCAGGTGGGTCTTGCCATCGGACTCGCGCTTCTCGTGCATTGCCTCGGCGGAGATCTTGGACGCATCCTCGAACTGCACGTCGCGGTGGTTGCGGGTCGGCAGCGCGCCAATCTCGTTGATCACGTTCATCAGCACCTGGGTGCCGTACTTGGGCAGACCCTGGCCGGTGACCGCGTTGTCGGCGAGCACCTTCTTGGCGTCGCTGGTCGCCTTCAGGAAGGCGCCGAAATCCTTGATGCCCGACACGCCCTTGGTGCCACGGATGGCCACCGCCTTGAGGTTCTTCGAGCCCATCACCGCGCCCACGCCGGAACGGCCGGCCGCGCGATGCAGGTCATTGACCACGCAGGCATACAGCACCTGGTTCTCGCCCGCCTTGCCGATCGACGAGATGCGCACGAGCGGGTCCTGCAGCTCGTCCTTGATCTGCTCCTCGGTCTCCCAGCAGCTCTTGCCCCACAACCCGGCGGCGTCGCGCAGTTCGGCCTTGTCGTTCTCGATGTAGAGCCACACCGGTTTCGCCGACTTGCCCTCGAAGATCACCATGTCCCAGCCGGCGAACTTCATCTCGGCGCCGAAGAAACCGCCGGAGTTCGAACAGGCGATGGCGCCCGTCAGTGGCCCCTTGGTGACGACGGTGTAGCGCCCGCCGGTCGAGGCCATGGTGCCGGTGAGCGGCCCGGTGGCCATGATCATCTTGTTGTCGGGCGACAGCGGATCGACCTTGGGGTCGATCTCGGACACCAGGTACTTGGTGGCCAGGCCGCGCGAGCCGAGGTACTCGTCGGCCCACTGCATGTTGAGCGGCTCCACCGAGCAGGTGCCCGCCGAGAGGTTCACCCGCAGGAGTTTTCGATTCCAACCCATGATCCGTCCTCCTCAGGCTGCGGCCGAAGCCGGGGTGTTGGCCTTGGCGGCCCAGGCGCGCATCTTGTCGATGCCGGTCCAGTCGGCGTCAACATAGGTGATGGCGCCGGTCGGACAGGCGCTGGCGCAGGCGGGGTTGCCTTCGCACAGATCGCACTTCTGCACCTTGCCGGTGTCCTGGTTGTAGTTGATGGTGCCGAACGGACAGGCGATCGTGCACACCTTGCAGCCGACACAGGTGTCCTCGAACACCATCTTGGCGCCGGTGCTCAGGTCGATGCGGATCGCGTCGACAGGGCAGGAATTCAGGCACCAGGCTTCGGTGCACTGCGTACAGGTGTAGGGCACCTTGCGGCCCTCGTGTTCGAAGTTGAACACCTTGATGCGCGACTTGCTCGGATTGATGACCCCGGTGTGCTCGTAGGAACAGGCCATCTCGCATTGCAGACAGCCGGTGCACTTCGCGGGATCAATGTGCAGTGCTTTCCACATCGATCGTCTCCTGTTTCGCGTTGTTCACGTTATTCGTCATGACAATCGGCGCTCATCCTGGGGCGCGCGCAACCGTAACCGCGCACACGGATGACTCACCTATGCAAAACGCAGCATAGGCGCTTGAGGCTCGAGGTCAAGCCGGGGATAACCCTTTCTCCGTCGAGGGATCGGGCTTGCCACAATGCCCGCACGGCGCGCCGGGGAGTACAGTGCGGGAGCAGTGCCGAAAGGGCATCCCAGCAAGCCAGGAACATGCGCCGATGACGCCACCGACTTCATCCTCCGCGGCACCCGCCGCAGGAACAGACACGACGCACGAACGGGTGCGCACCCGCGCCACCCCGCGCGGCCGCCAGCTCGACGCCGACGCCGAACGCGCCGTGGCCGACCTGCTCGGTGGCCGCCCCCGTAGCCGCGATGCACTGATCGAGCACCTGCACGCGATTCAGGATCACTTCGGCCACCTGTCGCTGAACCACATGCACGCGCTCGCGGCCTGGATGCGCCTCCCGATGGCCGAGGTCTTCGAGACCGCAAGCTTCTACGCCCACTTCGACCTCGTGCGCGATGACGAAACCCCGCCGCCGGCGCTCACGATCCGGATATGCGACGGCCTGCCCTGCCAGCTCGCCGGGGCCGCGCATCTGAAGGCCGCACTGGAGGGCGCGCTCGACCCCTCCAGCGTACGCATCCTGCGCGCTCCCTGCATGGGCCAATGCGACTGTGCGCCAGCGGCACAGATTGGTCATCGCACGCTCGGTCATGCCACTCCCGAACGCGTACGCGCGACCCTGGCACCAGGCGGCGCTGCGCCTGAGCATCCCCCCTGGCAGCGGCTCGAATCCTATCGGGCCGAAGGCGGCCATGCCCTGCTCGAAGCCCTGCGCACAGGCGCACTCGAGGCAACGCACATCGAGCATCTGCTGCGCGATGCTGGCCTGCGCGGCATGGGCGGCGCGGGTTTCCCGACCTGGCGCAAGTGGCAGGCGGTGCGCGCAGAAGCCGGCCCCCGCTACGTGGTGATCAATGCAGACGAAGGCGAGCCCGGCACCTTCAAGGACCGTCATTACCTCGAGCGCTGGCCCCACCAGGTACTCGAAGGCGCACTGGTGAGCGTGCAGGCGCTCGAAGCCGAGGCGGTCTACCTCTACCTGCGGGACGAATACGCGGCACTGCACACCGTGCTGCGCGAAGCGATCGCCGAACTGGAGCAGGCCGGGATCACCCGACCCGGCTTCATCGTGCTGCGCCGCGGCGCAGGCGCCTACATCTGCGGCGAGGAATCCGCGCTCATCGAGTCGCTGGAAGGCAAACCCGGCAAGCCGCGCCATCGTCCGCCCTTCGTGGCACAGCACGGCCTTTTCGGCCGCCCGACCCTGGTCAACAACGTCGAGACGCTCTACTGGATCCCGCTCCTGCACGCGAAAGGCGCGGCGTGGTTCGCCAGCCAGGGGCGGCATGGCCGCAGCGGCCTGCGCAGCTTTTCGGTCTCGGGGCGGGTGAACAAGCCCGGCGTGCATGTCGCCCCGGCAGGCATCACGCTGCGCGAGCTGATCGACGAGCACTGCGGCGGCATGGCGGCGGGCCACCGCCTGCTCGCGTGGCTGCCCGGTGGCGCCTCGGGCGGCATCCTGCCCGCGAGCAAGGCCGACCTGCCACTCGACTTCGATACCCTGCAGCCACATGGCTGCTTCATCGGCTCGGCCGCGGTGGTGGTGATCTCGGACCAGGACGACCTGCGCGCGGCGGTGCAGAACCTGCTTGCCTTCTTCGCCGACGAATCCTGTGGCCAATGCACCCCGTGCCGGCTCGGCACCGGGAAGATGCTGGGCCTGATCGAGCGCGACCAGTGGGATGTCTCACAGCTGCAAGGACTTGCGCAGCTGATGCAGGACGCCTCGATCTGCGGCCTCGGCCAGGCCGCTCCCAACCCGGTGCTCAGCCTGCTGCGTTTTTTCCCGGATGAGCTTTCGCGCCGGGGCGTTCGGCTGATACACACAGCGCCGGCCACGCAGGCCGGCCACGAAGAGGACGCGCGATGAACACGGCACAAGGCCACACGGCCTCATCCGAAACAGATAACGAAGCCTTCGAGATCACGCTTGACGGGGTCACCGTCACGGCCTTCCCCGGCGAAACCCTGTGGCAAGTCGCGGCACGGGCAGGCGAGCGCATCCCCCACCTGTGCCTGCGTGATGCACCCGGCTACCGACCGGACGGAAACTGTCGCGCCTGCATGATCGAGATCGAGGGCGAACGCACCCTGGCCGCAAGCTGCATCCGCGAGGCGCGGCCAGGCATGGTGATCAGGAGCCGCAAATCCGGGCGCGCACGCAGCGCGCGCGAGGGCGTCATGGCGTTGCTGCGCACCGAGCAAGCCGCGCGCGACGACAGCCCCGACCGCTCCAGCCATTTCTGGGAGCTGGCGGAGCAGATGGCCCTGCTCGACGCCCCCGCGGGGGTGGAGGAGGACGCTTTCCTGGTCCGCGTCACGCACGCGTCGGCGCCGGATGCCTCGCATCCAGCGATCCGCGTGAATCTGGATGCATGCATCGCATGCCGGCTGTGTATTCAGGCCTGCCGCGAGGTGCAGGTCAACGACGTGATCGGTCTCGCCCACCGCGGCGCGGCAACGAAGATCGTGTTCGACTTCGACGACCCGCTCGGCCACAGCACCTGCGTGGCCTGCGGGGAATGCGTGCAGGCCTGTCCCACCGGTGCGCTGATGCCCGCCAGCGTGGCCGACGCGCTTGGCCGCGGCGACTCGGCCTGCGCCGATCACAAGGTGGATTCGGTGTGTCCCTACTGTGGCGTGGGCTGCCAGCTCACCTACCACGTCAAGGACGGTCGCATCCTCTTCGTAGAAGGCCGCAACGGCCCGGCCAACGAGAACCGCCTGTGCGTGAAGGGCCGCTTCGGCTTCGATTACCCCAATCACCGCGGCCGCCTGACGACCCCGCTGATCCGCCGCGAGGGCGTGCCCAAGGGCGTGGATCCAGCCTTCGACCCGGCCAGCCCGCTCAGCCACTTCCGCCCGGCGAGCTGGGACGAGGCGCTCGAGTTCGCCGCCACAGGCCTGCGCCGCCTGCTCGACACCCACGGCCCTGGCGTGCTCGCCGGCTTCGGCAGCGCGAAGTGTTCGAATGAGGAGGCCTGGCTGTTCCAGAAGCTGGTGCGCACGGGCTTCCGCTCCAACAACGTAGACCACTGCACCCGGCTGTGCCACGCCAGCTCGGTCGCCGCGCTGATGGAATGCATCGGCTCGGGCGCAGTCACCGCCTCCTTCATGCAGGCGGCGCAAGCCGACGTAGTGATCCTCACCGGCTGCAACCCGACGGCAAACCACCCCGTCGCCGCCACCTGGTTCAAACAGGCCGCCAAACGCGGGACGAAGCTGATCGTGCTCGACCCGCGCGGCCTGGTCCTCGGCCAATACGCCAACCGCATGGTGCGCTTCACCCCGGGGAGCGACGTTGCGCTCTTCAACGCCATGCTCCACGTCATCATCGACGAGGGCTTGTGCAACAACGACTTCATCGCCACGCGCACCGAGGGTTTCGAGGCGCTCGCCGACCACGTCGCGCCGATGACGCCCGAGGCCATGGCGCCGCTGTGCGGTGTGGCGCCGGACGAGATCCGCGACATCGCGCGCCTCTACGCCCAGGCCGAGCGCGCGATGATTTTCTGGGGCATGGGGATCTCGCAGCATGTGCACGGCACCGACAACGCGCGCTGCCTGATCTCCCTCGCGCTCGCCACCGGCCACATCGGCCGTCCCGGCACCGGCCTGCATCCGCTGCGCGGGCAGAACAACGTGCAGGGCGCCTCCGACGCGGGCCTCATCCCGATGGTGCTACCCGACTACCGCCCGGTGGGCGACGCGCAGTACCGCGCCGCCTTCGAGGAACTGTGGTCGACGCCCTTGCCAGCCCAGCCCGGCCTCACCGTCGTCGAGACCATGGACGCGATCCACGCCGGCCGGGTGCGCGGGATGTACATCCTCGGCGAGAACCCGGCGATGTCCGACCCCGACCTGCACCACACCCGCGCCGCACTCGCCAGGCTGGAACATCTGGTCGTGCAGGACCTCTTCGTCACCGAGACCGCGCAGTTTGCCGATGTGATCCTGCCCGCCTCGGCCTGGCCCGAAAAGGACGGCACCGTGACCAACACCAACCGCCAGATCCAGCTCGGCCGCGCCGCCGTGCCGCTGCCCGGCGAGGCCCGCCCCGACTGGTGGATCATCCAGCAGCTCGCGTGCCGCCTCGGCCTCGACTGGGACTACGCCCACCCGCGCGAGGTCTTCGCCGAGATGAAGCGCGCCATGCGCTCGCTCGACCACATCGACTGGGCGCGGCTGGAGCGCGAGGGTGCCGTCACCTACCCCTGCCCCGCGGGCGACGCCCCAGGCAAAGACGTGGTCTTCGACGACCGCTTCCCGACCGCAAGCGGCCGCGCACGCTTCCGCCCCGCCGTGCCGCTGCCGCCCGACGAACCGGTGGACGCCGACTGGCCCACGGTGCTGATCACCGGCCGCCAGCTCGAACACTGGCACACCGGCGCGATGACCCGGCGCAGCGCAGTGCTCGACGCGCTTGAACCCGCTGCCGTAGCGACGCTGGCCCCGGGCGAACTCGCCCGCCTCGGCCTCGCCCCGGGCGCGCCCCTGACGATCGAAACCCGCCGCGGCTGCATCACCCTCGCCGCCCGCACCGACCCGCGGATGCCCGAGGGCATGGTCTTCGTGCCCTTCTGCTACGTGGAGGCCGCCGCCAACCTGCTCACCAACCCGGCGCTCGACCCCTACGGCAAGATTCCGGAGTTCAAGTACGCGGCGTGCCGGCTATCGGCGGGCTGAAGGCAAGACCGGACCCAGGCACCCGCGCTCGGCCTCGCCGGGCGCCAGCCGCGCCTCCAGCACACCGCGCAGCGCATTGGTGAGCACGATGCGCTCGGCGCGCAGGAGATCCCCCACCCGCAGCCGCCGCTCGCGCGCAGACCATGCGGGATCGGCCAGCAGCGCGGCGCGCATCGTGCCCGGCAGCACGCCACGCCCGAGCGGCGGCGTCAGCCACTGTCCCTCGACGCGCAGGAAGACATTGCTGCGTCCGCCCTCGGTCAGCCAGCCCTCGCCATCGAAGAACAACATGTCGAACGCACCACGCGCCTGCGCGGCGCGGATGCCTTCGTCGTAGCGGCTGCGCAGCGTGGTCTTGTGGCCGAGCAGACCGAACGGATCGTCAATCGGCGTGCGCGCAAGCAGCACCTCGACCGGCCCTGGCGGCAGCGGATCGAGCACCGCCACCGCGAGCTCGAAGCGTCCGTCCTTGTGCACGGCCAGCCGCAGCCGGTGTGCCGCGCCGCTCGGCAATGCTGCCACCGCCTGCTCCAGCCCGGCGACAATGCGCTCGCGGGAGAAACCGAAATCGAGCGCCACCGCGCTGGCTTCCAGCCGCCCCAGATGGCGGTCGAGATGACGCACACCCGCCTCGCGCATCGCATGCATCGTCTCGAAGAGCACAAAGCCGGGATCGAGCGCGGTCAGGAAACGGGCCTTGAGGCGGCATTCGGCGTATTCGTCGGCAGCGCGGCTGTCGATGACGATGCCCGCGCCCACCCCCATGCGGCCATCGCAGCCCGCACCGTCCGCGCGCGAGCGCAGGCTCAGGGTACGAATCGCCACCGACAGGCAGAAGTCGCCGCATGCACTGCCCGCGACGGGGGCGTCGATCCAGCCGATGCTGCCGGTGTAGAGACCACGCGGCGAATCCTCGAGCGCGGCGATCCACTGCATGGTCCGGTGCTTGGGCGCCCCGGTGATCGAGCCACAGGGGAACAGCGCGCGCAGCAGCGCGGGGAAGCCTGTTCCGGCGGGGAGCTCGGCCTCGACGGTGGAGGTCATCTGCAGCACGGTCGGGTAGGTCTCGACCGAGAACAGTGCCGGCACGCGCACGCTGCCGGTGCGCGCGACGCGGCCCAGATCGTTGCGCAGCAGGTCGACGATCATCAGGTTCTCGGCGCGGTTCTTGGCGTCAGCCGCAAGCCCGCGGGCGATTTCCGCATCCTCTCCGGGATCCTGCGCGCGCGCTGCCGTGCCCTTCATCGGGCGGGCGGTCAGCCGGCCCCCCGTGTTGCGCAGGAAGAGTTCGGGCGAGCAGGACAACACCCAGTCCGGACCCGCGTCGCCACGCGGCAGGGCGATCAGCGCACCAAAGGCCACGGGCTGGTGCGCGCGCAGGCGGCGGTACAGGCTCAGCGGCAAGCCAAAGCTGCAAAAATCGAGCCGGTAGCTGTAATTGACCTGATAGGTTTCGCCCGCCTCAATCGCGTGGTGGATGCGCACGATCGCTGCATCGAAGGCGGCACGATCCACGGAGGCCCGCAGGTCGAGCACGCCGGCGGGTTCGGGCTCAGAGGGCTTGAAGACTTGAGCGGCGTCGGTGGGCTCGCAGGCCCCGCCAGCTGCGCTGGACACGCACGCCCGCTCGCGCGCCGCCAGCCACGCCGACGCCGCATCGGCATCGAGCCGCCGCATGTGCGCGAACATCAGCACGCGCAGACTGCCCGCATCCGCAGCGCTCAGGCGCTCGTGCCCCGCGCCGATCAGACGGGCGCCCCACTCGTAGTCGGCGAGCACCACGGCATGCAAGCCAGCGCGCAGGTCGGCATCCACCGCGCTCCACACCGTCTCCAGCGCCGTCGGGTCGTTACAGCAATGCTCGCGAACGAACATCGTGTACAGGCGGCTGGTCGGCGCAGCACGCGTGGCATGGCAGTCGTCGAGCAATGCGAAAGGCTCGATAGGCGGCAAGCCGGGCGGCAGCGTTGACGGATCGATGTTCACGGTTCTGGGGCGGGTGGAGATGGAGGAGGCGGGGCGGGCGAGGGGCGAGAAAGGGCGAGGCGTACGCGCGCCGAGACGACGCATGCGGACGCGAATTCTAACCCGCCAGCCCCCTAACCTACGGACGCGAGCCTGCAGGCTCGGCAAGCGTAGCGCCCACGCCGACCACGCTCTCAGGCGCCACGCGCGCAAGCTGCCGCTCACGACCCGGCTTTGATATAAACACGCCATGACGCTGCCACAGAAACACGCACCAGCCGCCACCGCCCCGAGCCCGTCCGTCACCGTGACCGCCACCACGCCCCCGGCAGGCGACGAACTACCGCTCGTGCTCGCTGGCCCGATCCTGCGCCGGGTCGAATCGCAACGCCTGGTGCTGTGGCTGGCCACCAGCCGCGCCGTGCAGGTGCAGATCGAAGTGGACACAGGGGAAGGCGCACCCTGCCAGTTCCGGCCCATCCCCGGCTCGCCGGCGTACCGCCTGCTCAAGGCCGGTGCGCGCCTGCATTACATGCTGATCGACCTCGCGCTCGAGACGCCACTGCCAGCCGGGCGATGGATCGGCTACGACCTTGCGCTCGCACCCGCCGACGGGATTGACCGCACCGGGACGGAAGCAGGTGCCAACTGGCAGCACTGGCGCGACTGGGCGCCCGAGCTGTGCTACCCCGACCGTGCTACGCCCGGCTTCGTGTTCGCCCCCAGGGTAGCCTCGCTGCTGCACGGCTCCTGCCGCAAGCCGCATCATGACGGCGGTGATGGGCTCACCCGGGTCGATCGCCTGCTCGGCGAGCTGATCGCCACCAATGCCGCCGACGCCGACCCCGCACCGGGCGAGGACGGCCTGCCCGGCTGGCCCTCCGCGCTTGTGCTGACCGGCGACCAGATCTATGCCGATGACGTTGCTGGCCCGATGCTGGGCGCAATCCACGCCCTGATCGGGCGCCTGGGTCTACCGGTCGAGGCGCTGCGCGGCGCCGAGGAAGCCGGCGTGCACGACGCCGCCGCGCTCTACGCCCACCCGGCGAGCTACTACCGCCGCGAAACCCTGCTCCCCCAGCACAAGCGCAACTACGCGCTCATCGAGGTGCTGTTCGGCGGCGTCGAGAAGCCGGTCTTCACCTCGGCCAGCGCACACAACCACCTGATTACACTCGCCGAAGTGCTGGCGATGTACCTGCTCGTCTGGTCCCCCGCGCCATGGGCCGGACTGCGCATCGCCCCACCGTCGAACCTGAGCGCGGAAGATGCCGCGCTGTGGGCGAAGGAGAGCGCGCTCATCGACACCTTCCGCACGGACCTGGCAGCAGTACGCCGCGCGCTCGCGCACGTCCCCGTGGCCATGATCTTCGACGACCATGACGTCACCGACGACTGGAACCTGAGCCGCGAATGGGAGGAGATCGCCTACGAGCACCCCTTCTCGCGTCGCGTGATCGGCAACGCCTTGCTTGCTTACGCGGTGAACCAGGGCTGGGGCAACGATCCGGACGCCTTCGACGACGCCTCGCTGGCGCACCTTTCGAAGGCGCTGCAGGCGCCCGGCGGCGACGCCCACGAAGACTGCATCAGGCATCTGCTGAAGTTCGAGTCCTGGCACTACGCCTGGCCGAGCACGCCACCACTGATGGTCCTCGACAGCCGCACCCGACGCTGGCGCTCCGAGCACGCCGCGCGCCAACCCTCGGGGCTGATGGACTGGGAGTCGCTCACCGACCTGCAGCACGGCCTGCGCGACCTGCCGGCGGTGCTGCTGGTATCGCCGGCGCCGATCTTCGGCGTCAAGCTGATCGAGGCGATCCAGCGCGTGTTCACCTGGTTCGGCCACCCGCTGATGGTCGACGCCGAGAACTGGATGGCCCACCCCGGCGCCGCACAGGCGATCCTCAACATCTTCCGCCACCGCAAGACGCCGCAGACCTTCGTCGTGCTGTCGGGCGACGTGCATTACTCCTTCGTCTACGACGTGGAGCTGCGCGGTCGCGAGCACGGCCCCGACATCTGGCAGATCTGCAGCAGCGGCGTGCGCAACGAATTCCCGCCCCGCCTGCTCGCGGTGCTCGACCGCCTCAACCGCTGGCTGTATTCGCCGCGCTCGCCGCTCAACTGGCTGACCCGACGCCGCCACATGCGCGTGATCCCGCGCAAGTACGAAGGCGCCGCCCGCGGCCGCCGCCTGCTCAACGGCGCAGGCATCGGCCTCGTCGAAGTCGACGCCGAAGGCGTGCCGTGGCGCATCCGCGAGCTGCTCGCGGACGGACGCACCATCGCTTTCGTTCGTGACGAGGACGCTGCACGCTGGGACTGAGCCAGCGCAGTGTGCCCCCCACTCGGGCGGACCTTGATTCAGAAGTCGCGACCGAGCCGTCGGTAAAGCGTATTGCGCGCGACGCCGAGATAGCGGGCCGCGGCGGAGAGGTTCCCGTCGAAACGCTCCAGCGCCTGACGGATCTTCGTCTCATCCAGTTGCCTGCTCCCCCGCATGCACCCAGCGGAGCGCACCGAAGGAGCCGCCTCGGGAAAGTCCTGCATCGACTGCGGTACGGGGGCATTTGCCGCCACCACCGCACGCCCGGCACCCGCCCCCCCCTGCAACACCTCCTCAGGCAGATGCCTGGGCAGGATGCTGAACTCCCCCTCGTCGAGCAGCACGAGGGCAAGCTCGATCGCATTCTGCAGCTGGCGAATGTTTCCGGGCCAGGCGTAGGCTTGAATGATCGCCATTGTCTCTGGCGCCAGACTCACGCGACCGGGCTCCGGGTGGCTGCCGGCGTCGATCAGGCAACGCGTCAGTTGCGCGAGGTCACTGCGCTCGCGCAGCGGCGGCAGGCGCACACTCAGGCCATTGACGCGGTAATACAGATCCTCGCGAAAATGCCCTGCGGCAACCCGTTCGCCCAGGTTGCGATGGGTGGCGCACACCAGCGCAACATCCACCGGAACGTCTTCGCACCCGCCGACTGGCTGGACGCAGCGCTCCTGCAGCACGCGCAGCAGGCGCGCCTGCATGGCCGCAGGCATGTCGCCGATCTCATCCAGGAACAGTGTTCCACCATGGGCCTGCCGGATGCGGCCCAGCGCCCCCTCCTTGCGTGCCCCCGTAAACGCACCGCCGACGTAGCCGAAAAGCTCAGACTCGATCAACGTTTCCGGAATCGCAGCGCAATTGACCGCAACGAACGGCCCTCCGGCGCGCGGGCTGCTCTCGTGGCAGGCACGTGCGAGCAGTTCCTTGCCCGATCCTGATTCGCCCTGGATGAGCACCGGAATGTTGCGCCCGATCACGCGGGCGCAGCGATCCAGCACCGCCTGCAATGCAGGGTCTCCGGTCGACAGCGCATCCAGCGTGACCGGCGGCCGAGCCGCCCGGGTCGGCGGCAGGCTCTCCCCACGGCCCCGGACCGACCGATCGGTTACGGGCGGTCCGACACGTTCCCCGACGTGCCAGGCGGGACTCACCCGGACTCGCGCAAACACAGCCCCACCCGAACGCAGCGCGAGCTCGGCCAAGGCCTCGGGATGACGGGCTGCGCGGCCGATCACCCATCCGAAACTGCTGCAGAAGAACTTTCCGAAGAGCCCCAGGTTTGCCGACTGCGAATCGCCAAGGCCCAGCAGCACCCGCGCCTGTCGGTCTGCAGCGACGATTGCGCCATCCTGGTCCACCGCGAGCAGGCCCTCCTGCAGACCGCCCACCCCTTCCGGGCGCGGATGAAAGGCGACGATCGCGTGGCGCGCACACTCGCTCTCGAACATCCGGCGCTCGACCACGCGAACGCTCATGCGTGCGAGTCCGAGCGTATGCGGCTGATGGCTGCGATGGTCGCCCGAGATGTCGAGCGCGCCGATGAGTTGCCCGCGGCTGTCCAGGATCGGCGCAGCGCTGCAGGTGAGCACACCATTGCATTCGAAATAATGCTCGGCACCCAGCACCTCGACCGGCGCGCGCTCGATCAACGCCGCACCGATTGCATTGGTGCCACGATGGCATTCGCTCCAGCTCGCACCCGGTTGCAGGGCAACCCGGCTGGCGCGATCGACAAAGGCGGGATCACCAATGCCGTGCAAGATCAAGCCACTCGCGTCCGCGAGCAAGACCATGCTCCCCGAGGCACGAATCTGCTCATGGAGGTGCTCCATGACCGCGCTCGCGTGATTGAGCAGCACGGTATTGCGCTCACGCGCCACGACCAGGTCACCGCGGGTCGAACCTGAAAACTCCCCCCTGTCGCCCACCTCCATCCTCAATCGCAGGCAACGTTCCCAGGATCGCAGCACAGGCGCGGCCACCCCCCGCTGGGGCAATTCACCGCGCTCAAGAAACCTGCGCCGCAACGAGGCCACCGCATTGGGCGCGACTACGTCTGCCGCTTCGAATCTCATCGTTTCGTCTCCCCCGCAGCCGATGCTCGGGCTGCTTGCAGACGCCCGGCGAGCTATCTCGATCGGTGCGATCGGCGTGGCTGCAGGCCAGCCCCCGACGCACGGGCCACATGCTAATCCGATCGCCGGCAGCCTGGTGAAGTTGTTCGCGCCAAGGAATGGCGCAGCAGCAGTGCGCGACGCCCTTCCATTTCGCTTCGGCGCCGGCTGCCATATCTGCCCTACCGCAATGCGCGCTCACGGGCTCGCCCCCGATGTGCGGTGCCCCGAAGTCACTGGCCAGGCAGGTGCAGCGGCTTTCTCGCGCGCGCGCGCCGGGCTGGGAAACCTTGTCCTTCTGACGCTGCAGAGCGCGCTCAGCCCTTGCGCTGAAGCTCTTCAGCGTCGATTTCGGCGAGTTCCTCGTCGCTGAACAGTCGCGACCGGGTATGGAAGGCCTTGCCCGTGCCCCCCTCGAGCGAAAAGGTACCGCCCTGCCCCTCGACCACGTCGATGATCAGCTGAGTGTGCTTCCAGTACTCGTACTGCGACGCGCTCATGTAAAACGGCACGCCGCCGATCTCACCGAGACGCACGTCATGCGGCCCGATCGTGAGATCGGTGGGCAGGTAGCAGTTCGCCGCGCTGTTGTCGCAACAGCCGCCGGACTGGTGGAACATCAGCTCGGGGCCATGCTCGGCCTTGAGCTGCGCGATCAGCTCCAGCGCCGCAGGCGTGGCAATGACGCGTTCGACCATGGCTTCGTCCTCCGCAATGCAAAATAGGGGGCGGTTGCCCGCCCCCGAGGAGATACCCCGGACAGGGCATGGGGAGAGAGGACGGTCGCTCAGAAGAAGCCGAGCTTGTTCTCGCTGTAGCTCACGAGCAGGTTCTTGGTCTGCTGGTAGTGGTCGAGCATGACCTTGTGCGTCTCGCGGCCGATGCCCGACTCCTTGTAGCCGCCGAAGGCAGCGTGCGCCGGGTAGGCGTGATAGCAGTTGGTCCACACGCGGCCGGCCTGGATGGCCCGGCCCATGCGATAGGCGACGTTACCGTTGCGGCTCCATACGCCGGCACCCAGACCGTACAGGGTGTCGTTGGCGATCGAAAGGGCCTCGGCCTCGTCCTTGAAGGTGGTCACCGCGAGCACCGGCCCGAAGATCTCTTCCTGGAAGATGCGCATCTTGTTGTGGCCCTTGAACAGCGTCGGCTGGATGTAGAAGCCGTCGGTCAGGTCACCGCCAAGTTGGGCACGATTGCCGCCGATCAGAACCTCGGCGCCCTCCTCACGACCGAGCGCGAGGTAGGACTGGATCTTGGTCATCTGTTCCTGCGAGGCCTGCGCCCCCATCATCGTGTCGGTGTCGAGCGGGCTGCCCTGCTTGATGGCGGCGACGCGCTTCAGTGCGCGCTCCATGAAGCGGTCGTAGATCGATTCCTGGATCAGCGCGCGGCTCGGGCAGGTGCACACTTCGCCCTGGTTGAAGGCGAACAGCACCAGGCCCTCGATCGCCTTGTCGAGGAAGGCATCATCCTTGTCCATCACGTCGGCGAAGAAGATGTTGGGCGACTTGCCGCCCAGCTCCAGCGTGGCCGGGATCAGGTTGTTGGCGGCGGCCTGGGCGATGACGCGGCCGGTGGAGGTCGAGCCGGTGAAGGCGATCTTGGCGATGCGCTTGCTGGTGGCGAGCGGCATGCCGGCCTCACGGCCATAGCCGTTGACGATGTTGAGCACGCCCGGCGGCAGCAGGTCGGCGATCAGTTCCATCAGCACCAGGATCGAGATCGGGGTCGACTCGGCGGGCTTGAGCACCACGCAGTTACCCGCACCCAGAGCCGGCGCCAGCTTCCACGCCGCCATCAGGATCGGGAAGTTCCACGGGATGATCTGGCCGACCACGCCCAGCGGCTCGTGGATGTGATAGGCCATGGTGTTCTCGTCGATCTCCGAGATGCCGCCTTCCTGCGAGCGCAGGCAGCCGGCGAAGTAGCGGAAGTGGTCGACGGCGAGCGGGATGTCGGCGTTGAGCGTCTCGCGGATCGGCTTGCCGTTGTCGACGGTCTCGGCGTAGGCGAGCAGTTCGAGGTTGGCCTCGAGGCGGTCGGCGATCTTGAGCAGGATGTTCGAGCGCGTGGTGGCGTCGGTCTTGCCCCAGGTCGGGAAGGCCGCGTGTGCGGCATCGAGCGCCAGCTCAATGTCCTCGGCCGTGGAGCGCGCGGCCTGGGTGTACTTCTGGCCGGAAACCGGGGTGACCACATCGAAATACTGCCCCTTGACCGGGGCCACCCATTTGCCACCGATGAAGTTGTCATAACGGCTTTTGAACTGAACCTTGGCGTCGGCCTGGCCGGGCATTGCGTACAGCATGATCTCGTCTCCTCGATTTTCTGGATGCACAGCAAGTCGCTGCATCTCACCTCCAGCAGGAGTCATGCCAGAATGCGAATGCGCCTGGATTCGGGCATTCCAGCCCCACAGCACATCCCATCGGCTGTTCCCATTGGGTGGAATGAACAGGCTGAGTTGCTCCAGATGCTCCATGGAGCAGGCATGCTGGAGCACCCATCCGATGTTTATGCGACATCGCGACCGCGAAGCCGTCTGGCACGCAACAGGCAGGGATCCACTTGAAATCCGAACCGCTCCGTACGTATCGAATGGACAGTAATCTCGAGGCACCCCCTCGTGCCACACACCACAGCCAGGCCGACACGCGCTTCCCGGTTGCGATCATCGGCGCCGGCGCGCTGGGCCTGCACTTTGCTGCGCGGCTGCGCGCCGTCGTGCCGCTCGCCGTGATTGCGCGTAACGCACACCGGGTCGCAAGCCTCCGCACCGGCGTGCAAGTGGGCGAGCAAACACTCGCCCTGGAAGCCTTCGACGCTGCCCACCCCCCTGTCGCCGACTGGGTGATCGTGCTGGTGAAGGCCGCCGACACAGCGGCAGCCGCGGAAGTCGCCTCACGCATGCGCCCCATCGGCGTGCTGTCCTTGCAGAACGGGATCACCGTGGACATGCTGCGCGGGCATTGCCACGCACAACACGTGGATCAGGGCATCACCACCGAGGGCGCGTGGCGCGACGGCAACCGGGTGCAGCCCTCAGGCGCAGGCGAAACCCTGCTGCCGCCCGGGTTCGAGCCGCTCGCGCGGATGCTGGCGGACGCGGGTCTCGAGGCTCGCATCGAGCCGGAAATCACCGCCGCGCGGCTGGCGAAGCTGCTGGTGAACGTCGCCATCAACCCGCTCGCGGCGCTGTTCCGCGTGCCCAACGGCGCCCTGCTCGAGCCGCCGCACCGCGTACTGCTCAACGCCCTGGTGCGCGAGGCACTGCCGGTACTGCGCGCCAACGGCCTCGAGCTCGACGAAGCGGCCGCGCTCGCGCGGGTGCATGGCGTTGCCCGCGCCACCGCCGCCAACCGCGCCAGCATGCTGCAGGACGTCCTCGCCGGCCGCCACACCGAGATCGACGCCATCACCGGCGCCCTGCTATCCATGGCCGAGGCGGCCGGGCTCGAAGTTCCGACGCATCGCGCGGTGCATACCCTGGTGCGTACGATCGAACGCGGCGCGTTTGACAGCGCCGGGGGCCAGGGCTAACCTCCGCCCCTGTTCATGGTTGTCCGCCGTCATCGGCGGACATGAAAAGGGAATCCGGTGCCGCGCCCAGCGCGAACCCCGGAGCTGCCCCCGCAACTGTAATCGGCGAGTCCTGCGCCCTCTCTGCCACTGGAAATCTTCCGGGAAGGCTGGCGCAAGACGACGACCCGTGAGCCAGGAGACCTGCCATGCACATCACCTTCAACAGTTTGGGGCGGGGTGTCCCTGACAAGAGGCATGGCTCACACCATTTCACTTGCTCGCTTTCCTGATGGCACGGCAGCACCGTATGGCATTGCCATGCGCGTGACGCATCACGCCCGTGCGTCGGAGATCCGCCCTGCCCGCACCGGATCTCCGCCATGCCCACCGCCGACCGCCCCGCTGCAACGCTGACACCGCCGACCGATTCCAGAGGCGTCGTTCTGAGGCCGATGTTCCGCTTCGGCCCCGCCGACGCACCCCGCATCCTCGAACACCTACTTGCGCTGGATGCCGATGACCGCCTGCTGCGCTTCAGCCACGGCATCCGCGACGAAGGCATCGCCGCCTACGTCGCCACCCTCGACTTCGCACGCGACCATGTGCATGGGCTGGGCACCGCACAAGGCGACATCGTCGCCCTCGCCCATATCGCGGTGCGCGATGGGGAGGTCGACTTCGGGCTCAGCGTTACCGCAACTCATCGCCAGCACGGACTGGGCCGAGCACTGTTCAACCACGTCATAGCCCTGGCCCGCCTGCACGGCGCAGGCCGGATCGTGTGTCACAGCATCAGCCCGGCGGTACTCCACATGGCTGCCGCCAGCGGCTTCAGTCGGCCTGGCGGCAGCCACACCGCCCCCTTGACGCTGGATCTGCGGGCCGAGTCCCACGCCGGCGACGACGCCCCGCCTTGCCCGGCCCCCAGCGCAGTCAGCCTCGCGGCCGCCTGAAGCTCGCCTTCCCTCAGCAACCCGTTTCATCCGCACTCACCCAGACGAGGACCACCCGTGGACCGACTTCCGACCGAAGCACTTGATAACGCCATGCAACTCGCCGCTTTCCAGATCATCCGCCGCAATGGCGCCGTCGTTGCCTTCGATCCGAACAAGATCGCCGTCGCCATGACCAAGACCTTTCTCGCCGTCGAGGGCCGCCAGGGCGCGGCGAGATCCGCCTCTTCAAGCGCCTGCCCGCCTTCCAGCTGTGGCGCAAGATGCTGACCATGCTGTTCGAGACCGGGCATCCGTGGATCACCTTCAAGGACGCCTGCAACCTGCGCTCGCCGCAGCAGCACGTGGGCGTGGTGCATGGCTCCAACCTGTGCACCGAGATCACGCTCAACACCTCGGCCGACGAGACCGCGGTGTGCAACCTCGGCTCGGTGAACCTGCCCGCCCATCTGGTGCGCGAGCTGAAGGCACTCGGCCTGTGGGACGAGGGGATGGTGGCCGACCTCAAGTACTTCGACGGCTCACTCACCCCGATCGAGGGCATTCACGCCGAACTCAAGGCGCGTTACGCCACCGCAATGGAGAAAACCGGCACCAACACGCCGGCCACCACCAGCGACGACCCGGCGCCCAAGACCTGCTCCATTCTCGACCCCGACTGCGAGGCCTGCCAATGACCGCCTTCTTCGACGACTGGGACACGCCGGTTCGCCCTCGGGCAGCCACTGCTCCAGCCGCTACGCCAGCCTCCCGCCAGGCAGACTCCCCGGCGTCCACGGTGACGCCCACGGCGCCGGCATTCCGCCCCGACGCGGCCCTGTCCGCCACCGATGCCCGGCCGGGCGCGCTGGCACCGGTGCGTGCTGCCGACAAACGCATCGTCAACGGCCAGGGTGACATCAACCAGCTCGCGCCCTTCAAGTACCCCTGGGCGTGGGAGTTCTTCCTCAACGCCAACAAGAACCACTGGACGCCGCTGGAAATCTCCATGGCGCAGGACGTTCACGACTACCACCATCGCCTGACGCCGGCCGAGCGCCATGTGTTCGAGAACGTGCTGTCCTATCTGACCACCTCGGACATCCTCGCCATGCGCAACATCGGCCTGGCGGTGATGGAGAAGATGACCGCGCCCGAGCTGCAGATCTACCAGGCCCGCCAGGTGTATGAGGAAGCCCTGCATACCTGGACATACCAGCACTGCATCGAAAGCCTGGGCCTGGACCAGCAGGAGATCTACAACCGCTACCGCGTCGTGCCCGAGATCCACGGCAAGATCGCGCTCGCCAACCGCCGGCTCGAGCGCGTGATGCGGGCCGACTTCGACCTCACCGACCGCGACAACCTGCACGAATTCGCGCTCTCCTACCTCTTCTTCGCCGCCATCTTCGAGGGCTGCTGGTTCTACAACGGCTTCACCCCCATCTTCGCGCTGCAGCGGCGCGGGCTGATGAAGGGCACGGCCGAGCAGTTGCAGTACATCATGCGCGACGAGGTGCTGCACTGCGCCTTCGGCATCCGCACCGTGCGCACGCTCATCGCCGAGGAAAACCTGCAGCTCGATCCCGCGGCGCTCGCCCGCCTGTGGGAAGAAGCCGAGGCCGCCGAAACCGCCTACGCCGGCTACCTGCTGCGCGAGCCCATCCTTGGCTACTCGGCTGCGCAGCATATGGGCCAGTTCCGCTACATCGCCAACCGCCGCGCCCGCCAGCTCGGGCTGGCCGAGCCCTTCCCCGGCGCGGAGAACGTGCTGCCGTGGCTGGACGAGCAGGCCAACCTTCGCAAGGAGAAGAACTTCTTCGAGACGCGGGTCACGGAGTATCAGACCGGCGGCGCGCTGAGCTGGGAGTGAGCACAGGCGGACGGGGTGGCGCCTGCAGCGCCCCCCGCCACCACCGCGCAGCCTTCGCGCCGAGATCAGCCAGCGATTAGCGGATCCCGCCCATGCACAGGTACTTGATCTCGACGAAGTCGTCGATGCCGTACTTCGAGCCCTCGCGCCCGACGCCGGAGGCCTTGACGCCGCCGAAGGGCGCGACCTCGGTGGAGATGAGGCCTTCGTTGATGCCGACGATGCCGTACTCCAGCCCTTCGGCCACGCGCCACACGCGGGCGATGTCGCGCGCGTAGAAATAGGCGGCGAGACCGAACTCGGTGTCGTTGGCCATGCGGATCGCTTCCTCTTCTGTATGGAAGCGGAACAGCGGCGCCACCGGGCCGAAGATCTCCTCGCGCGCCACGCGCATCGCAGGGGTGACACCGGTGACGATGGTGGGCTCGAAGAAGGTGCCGCCGAGCGCATGGCGCTTGCCACCGCAGGCGATCTGCGCGCCCTTGCCCACCGCGTCGGCGAGTAACTCCTCCACCTTCTCCACCGCATCCTCGTTGATCAGCGGTCCCTGCTGCACCTCGCCCGAGAGCCCCGGGCCTACCTTGAGCTTCGCCACCGCTTCGGCCAGTTTCTCGGCGAAGGCGTCGTAGATGCCGTCCTGCACCAGCAGGCGATTCGCGCACACGCAGGTCTGGCCCGCGTTGCGGTACTTCGAAGCCATCGCCCCCGCGACCGCAGCGTCCAGATCGGCATCGTCGAAGACGATGAAAGGCGCGTTGCCGCCGAGCTCGAGCGCGACCTTCTTCACCGTGCCGGCGCACTGGGCCATCAGCAGCTTACCCACCTCGGTCGAACCGGTGAAGGAGAGTTTGCGCACCACCGGGCTGGCGGTAAGCTCGGCGCCGACTTCGGCAGCGCGATTGGTGGTGACGATGTTGAACACGCCCGGAGGCATGCCGGCACGTTCGGCCAGTTCGGCGAGCGCGAGCGCGCTCAGCGGCGTGTCCTCGGCGGGCTTGATCACCATGGTGCATCCGGCAGCCAGGGCGGGGCCGGCCTTGCGCGTGATCATCGCATTGGGGAAGTTCCACGGCGTGATCGCCGCCACCACGCCGATCGGCTGCTTGATGACGACGATACGCTTGTCCGCGCCGTGCGGCGGAATCACGTCGCCATAGATGCGCTTACCCTCCTCGGCAAACCACTCAATGAAGGATGCACCATAGGCGACCTCGCCACGCGCCTCGGCCAGCGGCTTACCCTGCTCTGCGGTCATCAGCACGGCAAGGTCTTCCTGGTTGGCCAGGATCAACTCGAACCAGCGCCGCAGCACGGCCGCACGCTCCTTCGCCGTACGCGCACGCCACACCGGCAATGCAGCCTCGGCCGCGGCGATTGCACGCCGCGTCTCGGCCGCACCCATGTCGGGCACGCTGGTAATTACGCTGCCGTCGGCCGGGTTGCGAACCTCAAAACGGGCATCGCCGTCCGCGTCGAGCCAGGCGCCGTCAATGTATGCGCGCGTACGCAGCAGATTGCTGTCCTTGAGTTGCATCAGCATGGACTCCTTCGGAATTGTCATGACCGGAATGGCCGCAGTCTAAACTGTTCAAGCCGACGGGCAAAAAGGCAGCGTCCGCGGCTGGAAATTCGCTCAAGCCCTCACACCGAAATGCCGAAAACGCTGCGTGCACACCGTGCAGGGGCTTTCCGTGGTCGCACGGGTACGCAACTTCACAGGGAACAGGACGACTCATGAAGAACCTCGACATCAAGGTGAAGCTCGGCCTGCTGACCCTGTGCGCCCTCGCACTGCTGGTCGCGCTCGGTGGCTTCTCGTTCTACCAGGCGGGGCAGTTGAACAGCACCCTGACCAAGGTGATCGCGGACAACCAGAGGCTGATCGATGCGGTCGACACTGCACGCAGCGCCCAGGTGAGCTTCAAGACACAGGTTCAGGAGTGGAAGAACATCCTGCGCCGGGGCAAGGACGCGGGTTCGCCGTGGTCGCGAAGAACATGAAACGCATTTCACAGTCTGCGGACGAAACCAGCACAGCCGCTCGAGACATGAGCGACTCGGCTACACGCCTGCGCGAACAGACCGGCCTGCTCGCGCAGACAATTGCGGGCTTTCGCACCTGAGCAGGGCGTCGCCCATCCCTGCAGGTACGCAAAGGGTCCAGCGCCGGAGCGCGACGGCAAGACACTTTCTCATGACCAACTCAGACCACACGCATCGCAAGCTTGGGCGCCGCATGGGTTTGCTCGCAACCCTGGCATTTCTCGGCTTCGGCTGGGCGACCTTCGATGGCGTCCTCAAACACCGCGAGGACCCCAACCGTGCGTTGACCGTTGCGCACGGCACGGAAGAGTGGGTGCTGCAACGCAATCGCGCCGGCCACTACTTCTCACCCGGCCTGATCAACGGCCAGCCCGTTCGCTTCCTGCTCGACACGGGCGCGACCCACACGGCGGTGCCGGCGCACCTGGGCCCGCAACTCGGCCTGAGCCCTGGAGCCCGTTCGATGGTTTCCACCGCCAACGGCAGCGTGATTGTCCATGCCACGACCATTGCATCGCTCGACATCGGGCCGTTCCGCTTCGCCGGCGCCCCAGCCCACCTGAATCCGGGCATGCGTGACGACGACGTGCTGCTCGGCATGAGCGTTTTGAAGCACCTTGAGTTTACGCAACGCGGTGATGTGCTGGTGCTGAGGAAGCCATCCGGCTGACGGTCCCGGTGAGGCTCAATGTGACCTTGGACGTGCCGTCCTCTCCCGGCTGCGCATCCAAGGCGCACCACGAAAGTAAAACGCCCAAGCGACTGAATCACTTGGGCGTTTTACTTGAATTACTGGTCGGGGAAAGAGGATTCGAACCTCCGGCCCCTGCGTCCCGAAAGCCGCCGCCAGAGCAAGTATATACTAGGCTTTAAGGTAATTTCTGATTTGTTGACGGTTTGTTGACGGAGTCCGCCTCGGCGCAGAGGGAGTGAGACATGGCTTGCATCAGAGAACGTGGAAAGTACCAGTGGCACGCGGAGGTGAACAGAAAGGGGTACCCGCGGGTCTCAAAGACCTTCGAGACGAAGGCTGACGCAGAGCGCTGGGCTCGCGGCATCGAACGCGAGATGGATGCGGGCGAGTTCCGCGATCGCAGACCTGCGGCCGAGATGACCCTCGGAGCAGCCATGGAGCGCTATCTCCGTGAGGTGTCGCCGCAAAACAAAGGCCACGATGTCGAAAAGCTCAGGCTGAACGCACTTCTGAAACAGAAACTAGCCAGTTACAGCTTTGCTGCACTGACGCCGGAGATCATCACACAATATCGCGACAAGAGGCTTGAAAAGGTCAGACCAGCAACGGTTCGACGTGAGTTGGACCTCCTCTCGCAAGTGATCAGCCACGCGATCCTCGACTGGCACATTCCGATTGCAAATCCGATCAGCCTCACAAGACGGCCTCCACCGTCAAAGGCTCGTGATCGACGACTGGAAAGCAATGAGGAGGCCACCCTGAGGACAACGCTCACCTCGGGCGGACGAGACGAGAACGGCGCATTCACTAAGGGAACGCGTAACCCATGGATCAATCCGCTGTATGAGCTCTCGATCGAAACGGCTGCGAGGCGCTCCGAGTTGCTGGGGGCAAGATGGGAAGATGTTCACCTCGAAGATCGCTACATCTGGAAAGAAGACACGAAAAACGGCGACAGCAGAGAAATACCGCTGAGCGCCAAAGCAGTAGAGATTCTCAAGCGCCTCAAGACGATGCACGACCAGTGTGTCGCCGCAGCCCGCGAAGCAGGAAAGACCTTCGCGGATGACCGAGTTTTCAAAACCACCGAGAATGCTGTCAAGAAAGCATGGGCGCGTGCGAAAGCGCGAGAAGGTATCACCGACCTGCGCTGGCACGACCTTCGGCACGAAGGCACCACGCGTGCAGCGGCGAAACTATCCAACATCATCGAGCTGTCAGCTTACACGGGTCACAAGGACCCCCGCCAGCTGAAGCGCTACTACAACCCTCGAGCAAAAGATATCGCAGCAAAGCTCGACGGCTGAGCATCGCTCACTGCACTTCGCCCTCGCCTACCCGCCCCTGGTGGGCACCAGCAACTACAACCCGCCCAGCCTACAACATTCCCGATGCATGAGCTTGCTAAGATCCCCTCAGAGGCCACAAGGATCCTAGAATGCTGATGCGGTACTACCACGCGAAGGCTTCTGATCTGGCGCTGAAACTCGAGCGAGCACTCGCGTCAATGTAAGCGATCCCTGGATCCAAGAGTCAGTCGGGTACCGCCTACTTCAAGCACCGCTCCTTCCTGAATATCCAGTGACCCCGCGTCGATTAGTTCATTGGCATGAGGGCTCACCGGCCGGACCCGACCCACAAGAGACACTCATGGCGTAGCTGGTCCTGTGGCAGGTCTCTGCGTGAAGCAGGCAGCCCAACGCACATAGGCCACGGGCCGCTACTGGCCGTTATGAACAGCTATCCATAACGGTCATGGTAAGGCCAACGCTCGTCGTTCCGGCAGCTGACCGCACAAAGGTGGCGCCGCCATGCATTCGCGC
>NZ_JBNCAR010000014.1:0-77509 GCF_051280715.1 Thauera sp. AutoDN2
CCCTCGCCCCTCTGCTGACCACACCGGCCGCTGGGCTGCACCGCCGCCCGATCCGCGCGCCGGCCTCGCGCATCCGCCCCGGCCGCCGAGCACCTGGAGCACCACCCGGACACCGCCGGCCTCGCTACCAGGGCGAGCACCCGACACCGCCCACCGCACCCGCTGGCCCCGATCCCCTCGCCCCTCTGCTGACCACACCGGCCGCTGGGCTGCACCGCCGTCCGATCCGCGCGCCGGCCTCGCGCATCCGCCCCGGCCGCCGAGCACCTGGAGCACCACCCCGACCACCACCGGCCTCGCTACCAGGGCGAGCACCCGACACCGCCCACCGCGAACCGCTTGACGCCAATCAACAGCCCACGCCATACTCCGGCCGTCGCTGCAAACAACAGTGAACGGGTTTGGAAGCCCGAACATGCAAACGGCGGACGCATCCGCCACAATAGGCGGATTTTTTGCGTCCACGCCGCGCGTACTGCCGTTCAATGGCGGGCCGTGCGGGGGAGCCGACAGGCTCGCCGGTTCCGTTTGCCCGGTCTTCCAACCCCGTATCGGTCCGCCACCCCGTTTGGAAGCGGGGTGCGGGTTCAAACCGCAAACGGAGTATTAGCCATGCGCACGACCGCAACGGGCACGCCCACCCACGCCCTCCCCCACGGCAACATCATTGCCGAATATCCCCTCGACACCGCGCAGTTCGCCGCCCGCCAAGGCATCAAGACCCAGAGCCTGCGCGTGCGCCTGAGCCGGACCGGACACTACTTCGGCGTGCGCCCGCTGCGCCTCGCCAACCGCCTGCTGCGCTGGCCTGACGTGACCGTCGCCGCCCCTGGACAACTCGACCAGGGAGACCGCGACCATGCATGAGCACACCCTGCCCGCCGCCGAGCTGGCCGCGCCGGCCTCAAGCGCCGGCCGCTGCGATGCCAGCCACCAGCCGACCCCAACCCTGCAAGGCAACGAATTCAACCGCCTGTCCGCCGAGCTTGACGACGCCTCGTCGCTGCTGACTGACGCGTCGTGCGCGATGACCATCGGCTGGACCGGACGAGACCTCGCCCGCTGCAGCGCGATGCTTGCCGGCGCGCAAGCCCTGATCGACCACGCCCGCCGCCGACTCGCTGACGCCGAC
The DNA here is from genome assembly GCF_051280715.1 of Thauera sp. AutoDN2. Classification (NCBI taxonomy): domain Bacteria; kingdom Pseudomonadati; phylum Pseudomonadota; class Betaproteobacteria; order Rhodocyclales; family Zoogloeaceae; genus Thauera; species Thauera sp. AutoDN2. The sequence goes on from NZ_JBNCAR010000014.1 coordinate 1,133, forward strand.
GCAGCCTATGTGCGCACCCTGGAGGAAAGGAACCGCGCGGAGGTGCAGCCATGAAGCGACTCAACACCGGGCGCGGGTACATCCTCGCCGAGCGCGTAGTCGACGGCGTCCCCATCAACCCCAAGCTGCCGCCGAACTTCGAAGATTCCCCCAACGACGAGCGCCCCGACAGCCACCGGAAGTTCTGGCACGTCCCGTTCATCGTCACCGACAGCGTGGAGGCGCTTGACGCGTTCTACGCCGAGCGCACCGACCAATGGGCCGAAGAGGGCCGCCGGCATTGGAATGAGCAAGGCCGCGCGGGTTGGATGAAGGCATGGCCCACCGGAGTTCGATACATGGTGCGCTGCCTGGACGGGGGCGCATGGGATCGCTCCACCTGCTGGGGCGCATTCCCCAGCCTGGGGGCCGCACTAGCCATGCTTGGCCGTGGCGAATCATGAGGGGGCCGAAGATGAGAACCGCCTTCTTCCTGGCGATCCTGTTCGCGGGATTCGCTGCTGTCGGCACGCTCGACTATCACGCCGCCGCCGGCCTCGCGCACGAACGCACCGGCTACGCGATGGCGGGGAGGTAAGGCCATGTCCGCACACATGAGCAAAACCGCCGCCCTCAAGGCAGCGCAAGCCGCATGCGGCCGAATCCACCGACGCAGCAGGACGGATTACGTTTGCTTCGTCCCGTACTACGACCAGAGGCCGGACGGACCGTCGACCGAGCTTCAAGCCGATAGCTACGCCAAGGCGGCCGTCATGCGTGCGCGCCGGGTGGCAGACGTCGCCCTGGCGCTGATGGGCGTCACACAGGCCGCCGGATGGTGGGAAGTGGAACGCGCGCAGTTCTGGTTTGGCGAGACCTCAGCAAAAGGCATCGTGGACCGAGTCCTGGAGGAACTCAGCGCCGACGCGCGCAACTCTAGGACGAAGCCATGACGGGACAAGTTATCGCCGTTACCGCCGATGAGATCGACGCGCTTCACGGCGTGGGATCGCTGGCCTTTCAGGCGTACATGCTCCTGCGCACCTGGATGGACTACGGGACCGGGATCACAGGCCGATCCCGGCCGATCAGCCTCGCCATGCTGCGCGCCTACTGCGAGACCCACACGCCACGCGGAGCCGGGGTGCAGATCACGGCACCCAGCGAGAAAGAAGTCCGCACCGCCCTTGCCCGCCTGCAGCGGACAGGGCTGCTGCGTCGCCTGCCTGGGGATCGGCTGGCGTTTCGACTGCCGCTCGCGGTCATCGCCCGCGCTCGCACCGATCAAACCGGGCACGGTGCAGGCGGGGAACGATCCACAGAACCGGGCACCGCCAATGCCGCGCCTCGCAAGGCAACTCGCCGTGAACCGGGCACCCTCCGCGCCGAATCCAGGCAGGCAAACCCGGCACACATCATGGTTCAAGAAAATCAAAAACCCAGCCATCGGCAAGCCGCCCCTGTGGATAAGCGCGATCCAACGTTGCCCCCTGCCGAAGTTCGCGACCTGACCGACATTCGAGACTGGCTCGCAACAAAGTGGTTTGCGGGAGATTCACCTGGCCGAGACAAGACGACCGCCCCCAGTTCAGCGAGGACCAGTCTTGCAAAAGAAGCACGAGTCACGCCGCCGGCCACCGCCGAAGAATTGCGACTGCTAGCAATCGGAAAGCGAAAAGGCAAGGCCCCCAGACCGGGCGAGAGCTGGGCAGGGTTTCGCGCACGATTGTTCGAACGCGAGCAGCCGTCCATTTGCTAGATGCGAGGGGAGCACGACGTGAAAAAAGACAGGCAGGGCACGCACGAGAGCGCCACCAGCACCGCCGCAGAGATCAGCGGCATAGATCAGGGTGCGGGAGGGCCGAAAACGGCAGGAAGCCCCCTTTCTGCAGACCGCCGCCCTATTGATGAAAGAGTCGAGAACACCCGACGTGAGGCCAAAGACGGCATTCTTCAAGCGAGCGCAGAAGGCCGTGGTCGCCTCAGTCCCGAGCGCCGCGCGGCATTCGAGCCGCTACTGAACTGGATGGCAGACCGGATTCTTGAACAGCTACTGGAGGAACAGCGCGCGGAGATCGAGGGGGAGCGCAATAAACTCCCCGATGCGGGGAAAGGTCGCGACCGATGAACGGAACAGGCTGCAGACAAAGAAAAACCGCGTACACAGAAGCGTACACGGTCCATTTTTCGAGAATCAACCATCAGAAAAAACGCTACATCAATCTGATTATTCAGCGTTTTTTTCCTGAATCTCTGCAACCTCAACGAGGTCCATGATTTTTTCGATTTCGGTCAGCGCAGGCAGTTCGGTCAGACTGCGCAAGCCCATGTCATCGAGGAAGCGCCGGGTGGTGGCGAAAAGCGCCGGCCGCCCCGGGGTGTCGCGGTGGCCGACAACGTCGATCCACCCCCGCGATTCGAGGGTTTTCAAGATGTTGGGCGACACCGCCACCCCCCGGATATCCTCGATGTCACCGCGGGTGACCGGCTGCCGGTAGGCGATGATCGCCAGTGTTTCCATGACCGCACGCGAGTAACGCGGCGGCCTCTCCTCCTTCAGGCGGTCGAGATAGACCTGAACTTCGGCCCGCGTCTGGAAGCGCCAGCCGCTCGCCAGTTGCACGAGCTCCACCCCGCGCGCAGCATCGAACCATTCGGCGCGCAACTCGTCGAGCAGACGACGCACCAGGTCCGGACCCGGGTCCTCATCGAACAGCCTGCGCAGCTCGGCCACCGTCAGGGGGCCCGTGGCCGCCAGCAGTGCAGCCTCCACAATGCGCAGCCAGGCTTCAGGCGTCGTCGCGGGTTGCATCGGCAAGTTTCACGTAAATCGGCGCGAACGCCTCGTTCTGGGTCACTTCAACCAGCTTTTCCTTCACCAACTCGAGCACGGCGAGAAAGCTCACCACCAGGCCCGCCGCACCGAGCTCGACCTCGAACAGCGTGTCGAAAACCACGAAGCCCCCTCCGCGCAGCCTGCGCAGAATCACCGTCATGTGCTCGCGCACCGAGAGCTGTTCGCGCTCCACGCGGTGCGTCTGCGTCAGACGGGCCTTCTTCATGATGCGAAGCCAGGCCAGCTGCAAGTCATGCAGACTCACCCCGGGCAAGCGCTCGACCACCTTCTCGGCGGCGAAGACGCCGACCCATTCGAAATCCCGCTCGACACGCGGCAGCGCATCGATCCGCGCTGCGGCAAGCTTCATCTGCTCATACTCGAGCAATCGGCGAACCAGCTCCGCGCGCGGATCGGCTTCCTCTGCATGCTCGCGTGGCGGCCGCGGCAGCAACATGCGCGACTTGATTTCAAGCAGCATTGCCGCCATCAACAAGTACTCGGCGGCAAGCTCGAGATTGGAAGTCCGCATGGCTTCGACGTACTCGAGATACTGCGCGGTCAACGGCGCCATCGGGATGTCGAGCACGTCAAGGTTCGCCTTGCGGATCAGATACAGCAACAGATCCAGCGGCCCTTCGAATGCATCGAGGAAGACCTGCAGCGCGTCGGGCGGAATATACAGGTCTTTCGGCAGTTCGAGCAGGGGCTCGCCATGGATGCGCGCCAACACGTCGAGGGTGTCGGCGGTGTCGACCGGCGCCAGATCGAGCGGCAGATTCATCAGCAAGCCATGCCCGGACGGAAAACGACGTCCCGACCTCAGCCGTAGTCGAGGCCCATGGCCTCGCGCACGTCACGCATGGTGTCCTGTGCAAGTTTTCGCGCACGCTCGCAACCATCGGCCATGATGCTGCGCACCAGACTGGGGTCGTCCAGGTAGGGCTGCGCACCCTCGTGAAGCCCCTCCTGCTCCTTCAGGATGGCCTCCAGCACCGGCTGCTTGCACTCCAGACAGCCGATACCGGCCTTGCGGCAGCCGTCCTGCACCCAGCCCAGCGTGGACTCGTCGGAATAGATTGCGTGCAGTTGCCACACCGGACACCGCTCGGGCTCGCCGGGATCGGTACGGCGCATGCGTGCCGGGTCGGTCTGCATGGTACGTACCTTGCGCGTGACGCTCTCCGCATCCTCGCGCAGATTGATCGTATTGCCGTAGGACTTCGACATCTTCTGGCCGTCAAGGCCGGGCATGCGTCCGGCCGGGGTGAGCAGCGCCTCGGGCTCGACGAAGATCATCTTGCCGCTGCCCTCGAGATAGCCGTACAGGCGCTCACGGTCGCCGAGACTCAGGTTCTGGGTCTCGTCGAGCAGCGCCTTCGCCTGCTCGAGCGCATCCTCATCGCCTTCCTGCTGGAAGCGGGTGCGCAGCTCGTGGTATAGCCGTGCACGCTTGGCGCCGAGCTTGCGCACAGCATCCTTCGCCTTGTCCTCGAAACCGGGCTCGCGGCCGTACAGATGATTGAAGCGACGGGCAATCTCACGCGTGATCTCCACATGCGGCACCTGATCCTCGCCCACCGGCACCTTGTCGGCGCGATAGATCAGGATATCCGCCGACTGCAGCAGCGGGTAGCCGAGGAAGCCGTAGGTCGACAGGTCGCGCCCCTCGATCTTCTCCTGCTGCTCCTTCCACGTCGGCACCCGCTCGAGCCATCCGAGCGGCGTCATCATCGACAGCAGCAGATGCAGCTCCGCATGCTCCGGAACGCGCGACTGGATGAACAGCGTCGCCTGCGCCGGATCCACGCCGGCTGCGAGCCAGTCGATGAGCATGTTCCACACGTTCTGCTCGATCACCTCGGGCGTGTCGTAGTGCGTGGTCAGCGCATGCCAGTCGGCAACGAAGAACATGCAGGGGTATTCCTCCTGCAGCTTCACCCAGTTCTTCAACACGCCATGGTAGTGGCCAAGATGCAGACGCCCGCTGGGGCGCATGCCGGAAAGGACGCGTTCTGCGTACATGAGGGATCAGAAGCCGAAGAAGATCGAAAGCAGGTAACGGAAGCCGGCAATCAGCGGCCACAGGATGTCACCGAGGATCCCGGTGAAGAGGAGCACAAGCAGAATCGGGAAGCCGTAGGGCTCCAGCCGCGCATAGCGCCAGGCGAGCCGGTTGGGCAACAGGCTGACCGCGATGCGCCCGCCGTCGAGCGGGGGGATCGGGAGCAGGTTCAGCGCCATCAGCACCGCATTGATCTGGATGCCGGCATCGGCCATCTTCAGCATCGGAAGCGTGTAGGCGCCCGGCTCGCTCTTGGCCGCGATCGTAAACAGGATCGCCCACCCGATCGCCATGAGCAGATTCACGAAGGGGCCGGCGGCGGCCACCCAGAGCATGTCCGCCTTGGGGTTGCGCAACCGACCGAAATTGACCGGCACCGGCTTTGCCCACCCGAACAGGATGCCGCCCGCGCCAGCGATCGAACTGAGCGCAAGAATGCCTGCCGGCACCAGGATCGTGCCCACCGGGTCGATATGCCGCAACGGGTTCAGCGTGATGCGCCCCGCTAGGTCCGCAGTAGGATCGCCGAAATGCCGCGCCACATAGCCGTGCGCAGCCTCGTGCAGGGTGATGGCCAGCAGCACCGGGAGGGCCCAGATGGCCAGCGTGGAGATCAGCGAATCCATTCGAGTGTCGTTCGCAAACCGAGGATCTTACAGCCCGAGCGGCCCGAGCGGGCCGCGACCTTCGCGCACCAACTCAGGGACGCCCGAGGTCAGATCGACCACTGTAGTCGCCTCCGGGCCGCAGTACCCGGCCTCGATGACGAGATCCACCTGCTTGGCCAGACGGTCGCGAATCTCATCCACGTCGGTCAGGGGCAGTTCCTCGCCGGGCAACAGCAAGGTCGAACTCAGCAACGGCTCGCCGAGCTCGGCCAGCAAGGCCGAGACGACAGGATGGTCGGGGACGCGCAGACCGATGGTCTTGCGCTTGGGGTGCAACACGCGCCGGGGCAGCTCCTTCGTCCCTTCGAGAATGAACGTGTACGGCCCGGGCGTGACCGCCTTGAGCAGTCTGTACTGACTGTTGTCCACCCTGGCATAGGTACCGATCTCGGACAGATCACGGCACACGAGCGTGAAGTGGTGGCGTTCGTCCACGCCGCGGATACGCCGGATGCGCTCGAGCAGCGCGGCGTCTCCGACATGGCAGGCAAGCGCGTAAGCCGAGTCGGTGGGCAGCGCAACCAAGCCTCCGGCACGGATGATGTCCGCCGCCTGGCGGATCAGGCGCGGCTGGGGCTGTTCGGGGTGCAGCGAAAAGAACTGGGCCATGTCTTCTAGTTCGTCAAGGTTTGTGCGGGCGGCCAGAACCGTGACCACACCGGCTCAAGATCGGGCGGCAACGGCCGACAGCAGCCCACATCCACCACGCTCTCGTTCTCGCCGTGGAAGTCCGATGCACGCGACGCCAGCAGGCCACGCTGCCGCGCGAGGTGCGCGAAACGAAGCATCTCTTCCTCGGTATGCGCACCGGAGACGACCTCGACCGCTTCGCCCCCTGCCGCCATGAAGCGATCGAAGAGCAGCGCCAGTTGAGCGGAGGACAGTCGATAGCGCGCCGGATGCGCCACCGCCGCCACGCCACCCGCAGCCCGGATCCATCCCACCGCTTCTTCAAGCGTGGCCCATTCATGCTCCACGAAGCCAGGCTTGCCGCGCACGAGGTAATGATCGAACACCGTCTTCACGTCCGGCATCACGCCACTCGCTACGAGGTGGCGGGCGAAATGCGCCCGGCTCACCAGGTCCGGGTTGCGCGCGAAACGCCTGGCGCCGCTGAGCGCATCGCGAATCCCGACGGCCTCGAGCGCCTCGCTCATGCGCTGCGCGCGCGCATCGCGCCCGCTCCGCACCTGGGCCAGCCCATCGCGCAGGGCAGGGTGCCGGTGGTCGACATCGAGCCCGACGATATGAATGGTCTCGCCCGCGAACGACACCGAAATCTCCACCCCCGCCACGAAGGCGACGCCCTGCGCACGCGCTGTGCGCGCGGCCGCATCGACACCGCCGACCTCGTCGTGGTCGGTCAGTGCAAGCAACTCCACACCGTTTTCCACGGCGCGCCGAACCAGTTCCTCGGGCTCCAGCCAGCCGTCGGAGACAGTCGAATGGCAGTGCAGATCAGCGTTGATGGCGCGCAGCCCTGAGGCTGACGGATCGCTCATGCGTATCCTGTATCGAATCAGTAGGCTGGAATGATAGCAAATCCCGCCTTCAAACCCCGTGCAAGCTCCAGGCGAGCCTCGTCACCTGTCGCGTCTCGCGTGCAATTGCCGCGATCTCCCCGGCAGCGTCTGAGCCGGTATCATTTGCAACCCCGTTCTTCCGAAGCGCACGATGTCCCGGCAAGCCGCAGACCAGCCCCCCGCTACCCCGACGCAAAAAACACCTCCGCCGCATGCGCGCACACCGGTGCCTCAGGCGCAGGCGCACACCATGTTCGAAGACGTGCAGGGCGTGCTTACAGGCTGCCTGTTCGTGGCACTGGCAGTGCTCATGCTGCGTGAAAGCTCGCTCCTCACCGGAGGAACGACCGGGCTTGCCTTCCTCACGCATTACCTCGGCGGCTGGCCGCTGGGCATCGTGCTGTTCATGATCAACCTGCCGTTTTACGTGTTTGGCCTGCGCACCCTCGGCCGCACCTTCACCATCAAGACTTTCTGTGCCGTCGGCGTGCTCGCGCTGCAGACCGAGCTGCTGCCGGCAGTGATCGGCTTCGAGCACCTGAACCCCGTCTTCTCCGCGATCATGGGCGGGCTGCTCGCGGGAATCGGGATCCTGATCCTGATCCGCCACGGGGCCAGCCTGGGCGGGGTGACGATCCTCGCACTGTATTTTCAGAAACTACGCGGGTGGCGGGCAGGCTGGGTGCAGATGGGCTTCGACTGCCTGATCCTGTCGCTCGGCCTGCTGGCGGTGAGCCCGGACAAGGTCGCACTCTCCGTGCTCGGCGCCGCAGCGCTGAACTTCGTGATCGCGGTCAACCACCGCCCGGGCCGGTACTTCGGCATCTGAGCGGGCACTGAACCCTGCCCGCTCAATCCTCCCCCAAAGCCCCCGGCGCTTCGTCCTCCTCGCGTCGCAGGGCCTCGGCCGCCTGCGCCGCGGCAACCATCGCCGCACGCGTTTCGGGCGTCTCCAGGCTGATACGTCCCAGGGCGCCATCGCGGTAATCCTGCAGCAGGATCTGTGCAGCCTTCTCCAGGTCCAGCCCGCCCCCCTTCACCAGACAGCCGCGCCTGCGTCCCACGGCCTCGACCAGTGCCGGGCCGTCCATCACCGCCAATGCATCGGCGCCCAGGCGATAGCGTGCGCTCAGCTGCGCCGGATAGCGGGCGATCAGAATGTCGCCGAGAAAGGCCGCCACCTCCTCATCGATCACTGCGTTGCGGCCGATGGCATGGCTCGCAGCAAGCATGTAGCCGTCCGCGTCATATGCAATCTTCGGCCACATCATGCCGGGCGTGTCGGTCAGCGTCATGCCCGGCCCGAGATCCAGGGTCTGCTGGTGCTTGGTCACGGCAGGCTCGTCCCCCACCTTGGCCACCTTGCGTTTGAGCAGCGCATTCATGAGGGTCGATTTGCCCACATTGGGGATCCCCATGATCATCATGCGCAAGGGCTTGACGCCATCGTCGCGGTGCGGCGCGAGCTGAAGGCACAGCCCGGGAACGCGCGCGACCTCTGCCGGGTTTTTCGCCGAGATCGCCACCGCCTTCACGCCGGGCTGCCGGTTGTAGTGCTCCATCCAGGCGCGCGTCACCGCAGGGTCGGCCAGATCCGACTTGTTGAGCAGCTTCAGGCAGGGGCGGTTACGGAAGCGGCGCAATTCGCTGATCATCGGATTGCTGCTCGCCTCGGGCAGGCGCGCGTCGGTGACCTCGATCACCACGTCGATGGACGCCATCGCCTCCGCTGCTTTCTTGCGTGCGGAGGCCATGTGTCCTGGAAACCACTGGATGGGCATGGGGAATTGCCTTCATGTTCGAAGCGGGGATTATCCCACCCGACGTTTTTTTGCGCGAACACCCAAATAAAATCGCGCACAGCCTGAAAAAGCGTGTATTGTGCCGGTCGCAGTCGATTCAAGCAGTGGTTGTTCTGGTGGTTGCCCAGCGTGTTCCAAGAGAGCGCGTGTCGGTTTGATGCCCCCTGATTACGTTTCTTGATCGTTCCTGCATTTCCGGGGCGCAAGCCCGCAATTTTTCATATGGAACGCAAAATGAGCACTCAAACCGGTACCGTGAAATGGTTCAACGACGCCAAGGGCTTCGGCTTCATCACCCCTGAAGGCGGCGGCGACGACCTGTTCGCCCACTTCTCGGAGATCCAGAGCAAGGGTTTCAAGAGCCTGGCCGAAAACCAGCGCGTCGAATTCGAAGTCAAGACCGGCCCGAAGGGCCTGCAGGCGGCCAACATCCGCCCGCTGTAATCGATCCGACGTCTCCGACGTCCTTCGATTGATCCGAAACGCGGCCTTGCGCCGCGTTTTTGCTTTTCCGGCGCCTGCCGCTGCTGACTCCAGCCCGATTCGCCCCACGGCGGCCACGAGCCGCTTTTTTCGTTTGCCGCGCCGGAATCGCCGATAATCGCGACTTCGCAGCGCTGCTGCACATCGCCGCCACCACAGCCCGACTGCCATGACCGACTCTGCCCGCACCGAACCCGCCAGCCCCGAGGCTACCCTGCGCTTCGCCGACCTCGACCTCCCGGCCCCGCTCCTTTCTGCGCTGGCCGAGGTCGGCTATGAAACGCCGTCGCCCATTCAGGCCGCCTGCATTCCTCAGTTGCTCGCAGGCCGCGACATCCTCGGCGAGGCGCAGACCGGCACCGGCAAGACCGCCGCCTTCGCGCTGCCGATGCTGGCCCGGCTCGACCTCGCCGACACGCGCCCTCAGGTGCTGGTGCTGACGCCGACGCGCGAGCTTGCAATCCAGGTCGCCGAGGCCTTCGCCAAGTACGCCCATCATCTGAAGAACTTCCATGTGCTGCCGATCTACGGCGGCCAGAGCATGGTGGTGCAACTGCGCCAGCTCTCGCGCGGTGCCCAGATCATCGTCGGCACCCCCGGCCGGGTCATGGACCACCTCGAGCGCGAGAGCCTCAAGCTCGACGCGCTCAAGGCCATCGTGCTCGACGAAGCCGACGAAATGCTGCGCATGGGCTTCATCGACGATGTCGAATGGATCCTCGAGCACACGCCGACCGAGCGCCAGACCGCGCTGTTTTCGGCAACGATGCCCAACGTGATCCGCGACGTCGCCCGCCGCCACCTGCGCGAGCCGCAGGAGATCAAGATCCGCGCTGCCACCTCGACCGTAGCCAAGATCAGCCAGCGCTACTGGCTGGTGCGCGGCGTCGACAAGCTCGACGCACTTACCCGCATTCTGGACGCCGAGGAAACCTTCGACGCCGCACTTGTCTTCGTGCGTACCAAGATCGCCACCGAGGAACTCGCCGACAAGCTTGCCGCCCGCGGCTACGCCGCCGCCGCCCTCAACGGCGACATGACACAGGGCCTGCGCGAACGCGTGATCGAGCAGCTCAAGAACGGCGCGCTCGACATCGTCATCGCCACCGACGTCGCTGCGCGCGGCATCGACGTACCGCGTGTGTCGCACGTCATCAACTACGACATCCCCTACGACACCGAAGCCTACGTGCACCGCATTGGCCGCACCGGCCGCGCGGGCCGCGAAGGGGTGGCGATCCTGTTCGTCGCACCGCGCGAGACGCGCATGCTCAAGATGATCGAGCGCGCAACCCGCCAGCCGATCACACCGATCGCCCTGCCAAGCACCGAGGAAGTCACGAATCTGCGGGTCGCCCAGTTCAAGCGCCAGGTCGTCGACGCGATCGCCAGCGAGGATCTGGGCTTCTTCATGGGCATCGTGAATGATCTGGTCGAAGAGAATGAGCTCGACATCCACGAAGTTGCCGCCGCGCTCACCCTGCTCGCCCAGCGCGAGCGCCCGCTGCAGATCGAGCAATCCGGCCGCGGCTGGGACATCGCCACCGCACCCACCACCTTCGAGAACCGCCCGCCGCGCGCTGAACACTTCACCACCGGCGCTCCGCGCGAGCATGCGCCCCGCCCGAACCGGGACGAGATCCTGGCGCGTCGCCGCGCCTTCTCCGAAGGATCGCTCGTGCGCTACCGCATCGAGGTCGGTCGCATGCACGGCGCCAGCCCTAAGGAGATCGTCGGCGCAATCGCCAACGAAGGCGGCATCGAAGGCCGCTTCATCGGCCAGATCCACCTCTTCGACGCGTTCTCCACGGTGGAGCTGCCTTCCAGCCTGCCCGAGGACCTGCTCGCCACGCTGCGGCGCACGCGCGTCCGCCAGATGCCGCTGAACATCCGGGCCCTGAGCGCCGCCGAGGAAGCCACCACCCCGACCCGACGCACACGGCCAGCGGACGATGCCCCCCGCGAGCGCCACGGCAAGAGTCGCGAAGCCAGCGGCGATCGGCCGCGCGCGCCCTATCGCGAGGACAAGCCCTTCTCCGACCGGCCGCGCCCGGCGCGCAAGCCCGAACCCGGAGAGAAAGCGCCCTTCGCCCCCCGGGGCGAGCCGCACAAACGCCCCCAGCGCGGCCCGGACCATGGTCGCCCCTCTTTCGGACCCAAGCGGCGGGACAAGTGATTCAATGACAACATCTTTCACCGGAAAAGCGTGATTTCCGTCAACTTTTCGCGAGCGTGCTCCACCTAGAATAGGTCGCCTCATCGACGCGCCACACGCATGCCCGAAAACCTGCCCTGCTTTCCTCGATCCACTCGCTCCGTGGCGCCCTGCGCACATTGGAGCGAGCAGTGTCTGGCCGCGCGCCCCTGGCGGGCCGGCGGCTGCGATGACTTGACCGAAGGGGCAAAGAACGCAGCATGAGGAAGCACCTCGCCCGAGCCCTGCTGCTTGTCCCGCTGCTGCTCTGCGCGCTGGCGAATGCCGCCGAACCGCTCACGCTCGGCGTGTTCGCGCTACGCCCGAAGCCGATCGTGGAGGCCACGTGGCACGCATTTGCCGATTATCTTGGCGAAGGTCTGGGTGACCGCGAGGTACGGTTGCGCGTGCTCGACACGGAAGAGCTGCGCGGCGCCATCGACCGCCGCGAGGTCGACCTGCTGCTGACGAACCCGGCGCATTTTATCGAACTCAGGGCGTCCAGCCCCCTCTCCGGCGCCATCGCCACTCAGGTCAACCTCGACGGCGGCATCGAGGTCCGCAGCTTCGGTGGCGTAGTCGTCGTGCGCAGGAAGGACGAACACCTGCTGTCGCTGGCCGACCTCGCGGGACGGCGCGTTGCAACGACCTCATCGAACTTCCTCGGCACCTACCCGGCGCAGGCGCTCGCGCTCAAGAAGGCCGGCGTCGATCTCGAGTCGCTTCGACTCAGGCCCTTTGGCCAGGATCAGGACAGCGTGATCGACGCGCTGCTCGCCGGGCGGACCGATGCAGCCTTCGTGCGCACCGGACTGATCGAGCGCCTGGCCCGCGAAGGCCGCGATATCTCCGGGCTGCGCGTGCTCAACCCGCTTACCTGGCCGGATCACCCCTACATGAGCTCCACCGAGCTCTATCCAGAGTGGCCACTGGTCGCCCTGGACCACGCCGACGAAAAGGTGGTGCGGCGGGTAGCCGCGCTCGTCCTTACGCTGCAGCCAGAGCATCCCGCGGCCGTCGCCGCCGGAATCGCGGGCTTCACCATCCCCTCGGACTACTCGCGCGTAGAAGAGTTGATGCGTGAACTGCGCCTGCCGCCCTTCGACAGCAGTCCCGAGTTCACCTGGCGGGACATCTGGGAGAAATACCAAGAGTGGCTGTTCGCGTTCGCGCTTGCGGCGCTCACCATCGTCCTGCTGCTCGTCCGGCTGCTGCAGAACAACGGCAGGCTAGAGCGAGCGAACGAAGCCGCACGCATGCTCGCCGCGCAGGTCGACCTCGAGCGCCACCATCTGCGCAATGTGGTCGAAGCCAGCCGCGCAGGAAGCTGGGAGTGGAATCTGACGACCGGCGAGTGGACCATCGACCGGCGCATGGCCGAAATGCTAGGCATGCCGGAAACGGCGAGCCGCCAGCTCGATCGTTCGCACTGGCGCGTGATCGTACACCCCGACGACCTTGCCGCCGCCGAATGCGAGCTCAAGCGCCATATCGACGGCGAAACCCCCTGCTACGAGCTGGACCTGCGCCTGCGCCACACCGACGGGCACTGGATCTGGGTGCACGACCGCGCGATCGCGGTGCAGCGTAACGCGCAGGGTGGGGCCGAGCTGATCACGGGCGCGCAGATCGACATCACCCGCCGCAAGGCCAACGAAGAGAATCTTCGACTCGCGGCCAGCGTCTTCTCCTCCAGCTACGAGGCGATCGTCATCACCGACCCGCGCAACCGGATCGTGGACGTCAATCCTGCCTTCACCCGCATCACCGGGTTCAGTCGCGAAGAGGCGGTCGGCCGCGATCCGAGCATGCTCAGTTCCGGTCGGCAGAGTCCCGAGTTCTACAAGAAGATGTGGGACGAGCTCGAGCAGAACGACCACTGGCGCGGCGAGCTGTGGAACCGGCGCAAGGACGGCGGAGAGTTCGCCGAAGTGCTGTCGATCAGCAGGGTGCGTGACAGCGGCGGGCGGCTGCTCCATCACCTGGCAATGTTCTCGGACATCAGCCGCCTCAAGCGCCACCAGGAAGAGCTGAACCGCATCGCATACTTCGATCCGCTCACCGGCGCGCCGAACCGGCGCCTGCTCGACGATCGCCTGCGACAGGCGATTGCCCACGCGAACCGGAGCGGAGACAAGCTCGCCGTCTGCGTGATCGATCTCGACGGCTTCAAGCCGATCAACGACCTCCACGGCCACAAGGCGGGCGACCAGGTGCTGGTGGGTGTCGTGGATCGCCTCAACCAGCTCCTGCGCGCCAGTGACACCGTAGCCCGTCTGGGCGGTGACGAGTTCGTGCTGCTGCTGGAGGACGTGCAGGGCAACACCGTGCTCGAACGCATCCTCGAAGCGATCCGCGCGCCGTTCGTGTTGGGCCGCGAGCGGGTCAGCGTATCGGCGAGCATCGGCGTCACGCTCTATCCCGAGGACAAGTCCGACCCCGATACCTTGCTGCGCCATGCAGATCAGGCGATGTACCGCGCCAAGCAGCGCGGACGGAACTGCATTCAATACTTCGACGCCGGTATCGAAGACGCGCAACGTCGCCGCAAGCAGCGCACCGAACGCCTCGCCCTCGCCCTGAAGCAGCGGGAATTCGTGCTGCACTATCAGCCGCAGGTGGACATCAATCGCGGGCGGCTCGTAGGCCTAGAGGCGCTGATCCGCTGGCAACACCCCGAGCGGGGACTGCTGCCGCCGGCCGAGTTTCTGGATGACATCGAAGGTACGGACCTGGAGGTCGATCTGGGGCAGTGGGTCATCGACAGCGCCCTCGCCCAGTTGCGCATCTGCCGCCAGGCGGGCATGGACATCAGCGTGAGCGTCAACATCGGCACCGGCCTGATGTTGATGCCCGGCTTCGTGGAGGTTGTGCGCGGTGCGCTGGAGCGCCATCCGACCATCCCCCCCTCCAAGCTCGAGCTCGAGATCCTCGAGTCCACCGCCCTCGACGACATGGTGCATGCGATGGAGATCCTGCACGCCTGCCGTCGTCTTGGTGTACGGATCGCACTGGACGACTTCGGCACTGGCTATGCATCACTTCGCCACTTCCGCCAACTCCCGGTCGACCTGCTGAAAATCGACCGCAGCTTCGTCCTCGACATGCTCACGGACGAGGAGGCGCACGCGATCGTCGGGGCCGTGGTGCAACTTGCCGAAACCTTCGGGCGCGACGTCATCGCCGAAGGGGTGGAAACACCGGCGCATGCCGAAGCCCTCTCTGCGCTCGGCTGCCGACTCGGGCAAGGCTTCGGCATCGCACGCCCGATGCCTGCGGAGCACCTGCTCGCCTGGCACGCGTGGTACGAGGACGGCACGGGCACGCCAGCGTCGGCCGCGTGCCGCGACAACACGCCAGCCTCCTGGGACGCGGACGCGTCCTGTACCCTCTGATCGACCCAGCGGCACCTCCCCAAGCGATGAAACTGCTTTCCTGGACCCACCAGAGCAGCGCCGGCTTCACGCTGCGCGGCCACTACACTGTGCCGAGCGGACGCCCAGTCATCCACTTCCTCCACGGCAACGGCTATTGCGGCCTCGTCTATGCGCCGATGCTAAAGGGTCTGAGCGAGCACTTCGACCTCTTTCTTTCCGATACCCAAGGGCACGGCGAGAGCGAACACGGCGGTCGCTTCACGGGCTGGAACCGCTGCGCCGAACTCGCCCTGGAGGCCTGGCATGCGCATGCCCCCTTGTTCGGTCGCGCGCCTGTCCACGCGGTTGGCCACAGCTTCGGCAGCGTCATCACCTGCCTCATGCTCGCACGCGCACCCGGGCAGTTCTCACGCGCCGTGCTGCTCGACCCGGTATTGTTCTCTCCGGCGATGATCGGGCTGATGGCGCTCTCGGACGTTGTCGGCCTCTACTCGCGCAACAAACTCGCCACGCGCGCGCGCCGTCGTCGCCACCACTGGTCCGACCGCGCCGCTGCACGTGCCAACCTGCATGGACGCGGCATGTTCCGCGGCTGGCGCGAGGACGCCCTCGACGCATACGTCGAGCACGCCCTGCGGGATGTCCCGGGCGGGGGCGTCGAGCTCAAGTGTCTGCCTTCGCGCGAGGCCGAAATCTTCGGTTCCTACCCACGCCGGCTGTGGTCCTCGCTCGCTCGCATCGAGATCCCGGTACAGGTGCTGCGCGGGCGCGACAGCTACCCCTTCGCCGCACGCGCAATCCAGCGCTGGGCGGAGCGGCGCGCCAACGTGCGCTGGAGCGAGGTGCCCGGTGGGCATTGCTTCATGCAGGAGGACCCGGACGCCGCTGCCGGTGCGGTGCGCGGCGCACTGCTCGGTAGCAACGCCTGAGCGTTGCGCGGCCTCAGCGCCCCGGCTCGCCGAGCAGGAAGCGCGGCTCGACCAGCACCTGCTCCCGCCCGTTCGTAACCCAGGCCTGTCCGTCCTGAATACTCACCTGCAGGCGCATGCTGCGCTCGGCCAGGCGAGCCAGCGCAGCCGTCGCCTCGCGGTCGAGCTCCAGCACGCGCAGCCCGTCGTGACGCGCGAGCTTCGGCGCGACGCCGTTCCACCAGACATCCAGCGCACGGCCGTAGCCGACGACGACCACTTCGCGCGCGCGCCCGCAAGCCTTGCGGATCCACTTCTCATCGGGCTGCCCCACGTCGATCCAGCGCTCGATCGCACCCGTGAGATCCTTCTGCCACAGATCCGGCTCGTCCTCCACGCACAAACCCTTGCCGAAGGCGAGCGCCGGGTCGGCGAAGAGCGCGAACGCCAGCAGCCGGACCATCATGCGCTCGTCGGTCTCGGACGGGTGGCGCGCCAGCGTGAGGCTGTAGTCCGCGTAATGGTGTCGGTCCATGTCGGCCACCTGCAGGTCGGCCTTGAAGATCGTAGCCTTGAGTGCCATCAGTGAACCTGCCCGTTGGCCGTTCGCAAGGCTTGCTGCCAGGCAATCACCGCCCGCGCGGAGTGGGCCATGACCAGCTCGCGCTGACTGCCCGGCAGCTCGCGCGCCAGGGCCGCGAACAAGGCCTGCGTGGCCTCCTGGCCGATGCCTTCGCTCGCCAGCCCTTCCGACAGGCAGCGGATCTGGTTGAAGGCCAGCGCGTCGGCCACCAGGCGCCAGCCCGCGACCGGCATCTCGCGCGTGAGCGCCAGCAGGTGGCTGCCCAGCTGCCCCGCAAGGCGCAGTGCCTCCTCCCGATTCTCGCTGGCGATCGAGGCGTGCCAGAGCGCGAGGTGAACCCCGCGTCGCAGCTCGACCTTGAATTCGATGGCACATTCCTCGACGCTACCGATCTCATCGAAATGGCGCAGGAAACGGGACTCCGCGCGCGCGCCCAGCCCGGTGCGCAGGGCGCCGATGAGCTCGCTCAGTGCGGGGATCGACACCAGGCCAAAGGCCCGGCTCCAGGCCAGCCCCCACTGGTCCAGACCATAGAGCAGCAGGGCGATTCGCGCCGCCTGCGCCTCCCCTGCCTCCCCCGCCTTCCCGCGCAGGCTCCAGTCGGCGAGGTCGCCCTGCAGTTGCTCCACGCCCTTGCGTCGTGCGGCGTCGTCCTCATTGACGCTGAGCCGGAACACGCGTGCAAAGGTCTGCTCTGCCATGCCTGCGGCCTGACGCTGCGCGTCGGGGTCGACCAGCGCGGCCATCGGGTCGGGAGGAAGGATCTTCTCGGACGAATTCATGCTCGCTCCTTCACGCGCTGTCACGCGACCAGAGCGAGGGCGCCACCGTGCCCACCTGGTTGCGCTTCCCATCGCGGAAGCCCTGCAGCACACGCCGCAACGCGCCCTCATCTTCCGCAGTGAAGCCACGTTTGAAATCGGTGAGGATCAGTCGCGGGCGCGAAAGCCAGTTACCGGGCGCATCATCGATCGCACACCAGGCCGCATCGCCAGGACTGGCCTCGTGCTGCGCCAGCCACACCATCGCCTCACGTTCGCGCAGGCCATGCAGTTCCGCCCCCGTCTTCGGCAGCAGCTGCGGCGTAACCCCTGCGATCTGCGCGCGAACGTCCTCGGCGAAGCGCGTAATCAGTCTGGACAGCGAGAACAGCATGCGCCAGTCCGATGCGATCACGATACGTGCTTCGGAGAACTCGCGCACCACGGCTTCGATCCTCGGCAGGCAGCGGAAATCCTCCGCCTCGCCCCATGGGTGGGTGACGCCGTCGAAGTCCATGAAGATGTAGGTGGGTCGTGACATATTTGGACGGGGGATAAATTATCCCCGCACGCTCCAGAAGATTGTTGCAATGCGCAATATACTGCATGCACCATAGTGGCGCCGCGTGCCCAATGTCACGATCGACCGGAATCAAGCCCCGGCGGCACCCTCAAGGGCATTTCCGTTGCACTGCAACAACACATCCATCAAGGAACGCTTCAACATGAAACCTATCGTCAGCCTGGAAGGCAAGGTCGGACTGATCACCGGAATCGCCAACGAGAAATCCATCTCCACCGGCGTGGCCGAGGCCTGCATAGAGGCCGGAGCCAAGGTCGTGATCACCTACCAGAACGAGAAGACGCGTGCGTTCATCGAGCCGGTCGTGCATCGACTCGGGATCGAGGACGTGGTGCTGCTCGACGTCACCCGCCCGGAGACCATGGCGGACGTGTTCGCCCAGATCGACGCCCGCCACGGCAAGCTCGACTTCGCCATCCACAGCATGGCCTTCGCCAAGCGCGACGACCTGCATGGACGCGTCGTGGACAGTTCGCCCGACGGCTTCGCGCTCGCAATGGACGTATCCACCCACTCCTTCGTACGCATGGCGAAAATGGCAGAACCCCTGCTCGTGAAGGCTGGCGGCGGCGCGCTGGTGACGATGACCTATCTCGGTTCGGAGAAGGTGATCCCGAACTACGGCGTGATGGGCCTGTGCAAGGCGGCGCTGGAGGCCGCCACCCGCTACATGGCCGCCGAACTGGGCACAAAGGGCATCCGCGTGAACGCAGTGTCGCCCGGCCCGCTGATGACCCGCGCAGCCTCGGGCATTGCCGGGTTCGACGGGCTGATGGCGGCGGCCGTCGAACGTTCGCCAATGCACGCGCTGGTGACCCCCGAGGACATCGGCGCCCTTACCGCCTTCCTCGTGTCGGATGCAGGCCGTCTGGTGACCGGTGGCGTGCATTTCGTGGACGCCGGTTATAACATCATGGCCTGACGTCCTGGAGATGGCACGATGGATTTTTCCGCAGCACGCGAGTTGATCGGACGGCAGACCGTCCTCCTTCCCGACCCGGTTCCGGAACACCCCTTGCTCGACGGGAAAAAGGAAATCGGGCGCGGCGAATACTCCATCGTGCTCGACAAGGGCGACGACGAGCGGGTGTACAAGATTGTCAGCTCGCCCGCGGATTATTTTCTCTACACGGCAGAGGATCGCCCCCGCGGTGAGCATTTCCCCATCATCCACGCGGACCACGGCATCATCGGCCGTGCGCAGTCGGGCTACCCTCTGCACCTGCTCGAGATGGAAAAGCTCTACCCGCTGGCCGAGGATGCGCCCGCGGCGGAGCTCGCACGGCGCCTGATCGAGGTGTATTGGTCGGCCTGCCAGCAATGGAGCCGGCTCGGCGCGGACATGGGGCGCATCGCCCTCTACGACATGACCATGAATCCGCTTGCGCTCGGCACCGGCATGCAGAAGGCGGTCAAGGCGCTGTCCGATTTCGTCGAGGACTACCAAGTACTACCCGATATCCTCAACGCCAACAACCTCATGATGCGCAAGGACGGCACCCTGGTGTTCTCCGACCCGGTCTTCATCGCATGAGCCCGCCTTCCCCACCCTGCGCATCGCAGGCGCACCTCTCGCAACCAAGTCCCCGCACATGAGCGCGCAGCGTGCAGATGCCTGCGATCACGAGCACCCGGCGCCAGCCCGGCCCGCCTCGATCGGGATCGCCCGCAGCGGGCACTTCGATGGCCCTGCGTTCGAGCGGGCCGTGACAGAGCTGTTGCGTGCCGCCGGCATTGACCCCGACAACTCCCACACGGGCCGCACCGCGCAGCGCGTGCGCGAACTCTGGCAGCGCCGGTTGCTCGGCGGCTATGAGCTCGATCCCGCCGAGGCGCTTGGCGAAGGCTTCGAGGATGCACGCCGCGACATGGTCGTGATCCGCGGCATCGCGGTGCACGGGGTCTGCCCACACCATCTCGTCCCCTTCCGGGGCGTCGCGCATGTCGCCTACCTGCCGGGCGGTCGTCTGCATGGATTCGGCCGCATCGCCCGCATGGTCGACGCGATCGGGCACCGCTTCACCTATCAGGAATGGATGACGCGCGACATTGCCGATGCGCTCGTGACCCACGGCATGGCCGACGGCGCCGCCTGCGTGATCGAGGCCGAGCAGCTGTGCCTGTTGCTCGGTGAGGACCGGCGCGGAGACGAGCGGGTGGTGACGCAGGCGTTCGCGGGATCGTTCGCACACTCACCGCAGGCGCGCAACGAATTCCTTCACGCCATCGAGGACCGTCGGCGCTGATCAGCGCCAACGGCCAGCAGCTCCGCGGGTCTAGCCTTCCTGCTGGAAATCGATGATCACGGCGCGGCGCGCGAGCCTGTGCGCACTCACATCCACAAGCACCACCTCGCGTCCCTCGATCACGACAGTGCCACGGTAACGATCGTCGCCGCTCACCGAGTACTCGAAGTCGAAGCCCCGCCGCAGCACCATGTGCCCACGGTCGTTGCGCGCAAAGCGCAGCCCATGCCCCACCACGGTTTCGTCGAGCAACTGCACGCCCTCGCGCTGGCAGGCACGGCGCGCCGCCGCAATGCCGGCCTCGCGCGCCTTCAGACTGTCAAGCCAGAACCAGACCACACTACCGGTCAGCAACAGCACGAAGAGTTCGGTGAGGGTCATGTCGGAAAGTGGCACACGCTGCATTCGCGCGAACGCGGGCGCGCGAGAAAGGCCTCTCCGCTGGCGCTCACGGCAGCATCATGCCGCGAATCGTGAAGAACAGCATCGCAGCCATCAACGCGGAAGCCGGCACCGTGATCACCCAGGCCGCAGCGATGCGCATCAGCTGTGAGCGCTTCACGAGCTCGCGGCGGTACACCTTCTTCAGATCCTTGCGCTCGCCCTTGGAGAAGTGGGCCGGATCCTCGGCGTTCTTCGAGCGCTGCTTCAGATCCTCGAGCATGGCCCCCTTCTCCTCGAGCGTGGCCTTGTCGAAGCGCTGGATGAACGCCTCGATCGCGACGATGTCGCCCTCAGGGTGGTGCGCCTTGATCTCGGCCAGCATGCGGTCGTAGTTGCTTTTGAGATATTCGCGCAGGAAGCCCACGCCGAACACGCCACCGACCGCGATGTGCGTCGAGCTGACCGGCAGCCCGAACTGGCTCGCAAAGATCACGGTGATGGTCGCGGCCATGGCAATGCAGTAGGCCCGCATCTGATCCAGTTCGGTGATCTCCGAACCCACGGTACGGATCACCTTGGGTCCGAACAGCGCCAGCCCCAGCGCGATGCCGATCGCCCCCACCATC
The DNA here is from genome assembly GCF_051280715.1 of Thauera sp. AutoDN2. Taxonomy (NCBI): domain Bacteria; kingdom Pseudomonadati; phylum Pseudomonadota; class Betaproteobacteria; order Rhodocyclales; family Zoogloeaceae; genus Thauera; species Thauera sp. AutoDN2. Next base: position 22,151 of record NZ_JBNCAR010000014.1, read on the forward strand.
ATCACCCAGGTCGGGATCGGCGCCGCCTTGTGGATCTCCCCCCCCGAGCTCACCACATCGACGATCGCAGCCAGCGGACCCACCGCGTTCGCAACGTCATTCGAGCCGTGTGCAAAACTGAGCAGCGCCGCAGCGAAGATCAGCGGCACCGTGAACAGCCGGTTCACGCTTTGCTTGGTGTTGGCCACAACGGACTGGCGCTGGGCGAGCACGCGCTGCAGCACCAGCGTGACCACCAGACCAAGCACGAAGCCATAGGCCAGCGCCTCACCGAAGCTCACCTTCCAGACCTTGCCCAGGCCCTTGAGCATGAGGTAGGTCGAGAAGGTCCACGCCATCAGGCCCACCAGCAGCGGCACCATGCGCCGTGCGGCCTCGGCCATGTCCACCTGATAGGTGATGCTGCGCTTGACCAGATACAGGAAGCCTGCGGCGAACAAGCCGCCAAGCAAGGGAGAGATCACCCAACTCGCGGCGATGCTGCCCATCGTGTTCCAGTCGACGATCGAAGGCCCGGCTGCCGCCATGCCTGCGCCGAGCACCGCGCCGACGATCGAGTGCGTGGTCGACACCGGCGCGCCCACCGCGGTGGCAAGATTGAGCCACAAGGCCCCGGCCAGGAGTGCGGCCAGCATCACCCAGACGAACACATCCGGGTCGGAGATGAGGTCCGGATTGATGATGCCGTTGCGGATCGTGCCCACCACCTCGCCGCCTGCAATCAGCGCCCCCGCGGCCTCGAATACCGCTGCAATCACCAGCGCGCCAGCCAGGGTCAGCGCGCGCGAGCCGACCGCGGGGCCTACGTTGTTGGCGACGTCGTTGGCACCGATGTTCATGGCCATATAGCCACCGATCATGGCCGCCATGACCAGCACCAGGCTGCCTTCTCCAGCCCCCCGCATAGCCGAGTAGAACATCACACCGACGATGAAGAGCACACCCATGCCGAGGCGGAAGATCTCTCCGCGGCCCTTCTGGGCCGCACGCTCGATGTCGGTGATGTGCTGCAAGTCCACGATGGGAGTCCGTTCAATACGAAAGCGCGTATTGTTTCAGAAAATTTGCAATGGCCCAATCCATTCCTGCTGCAGCACCGCAAATTGCCATCCCGTCCCCTGGGGTCGGCTCCGGGTAGGTCTTACAGGCGGTTGTACTTATCAGCCCTGCCGCGGGCGAGTTCGACCGGGTAGCGTTCTTCGTTGATGCGGATCTTGCGCCGCGCCGCGCCGGCGAGGTCCACACCCAGCACATCGCTCAGGCGGACCAGGTAAAGCAGCACGTCCGCCATCTCCAGCGCCGCCGCTTCGTGGGTGTCCGCAGGCAGGCGCGCAGACTGCTCGGGGGTGAGCCACTGGAAGTGCTCGAGCAGTTCCCCCGCTTCGCCAGCCAGCGCCATGGCAAGATTCTTCGGCGTGTGGAACGCCGTCCACTCGCGCTCGGTCGTGAAGCGGCGCATGGCCTCGCGCAACTCGTCCAGCGCGTCTCCCGCAGGTCGTATCTCGCTCATTCGATGTGATGCTCCAGATCGAAGCCGGCCGATTCATCTACGCCAAGTTGCCGCACCAGCCATGGCAGGGCCGCCTCCAGCCGCTCGGGCAACACCCAGGGCGGGTTGATCACGTACAGACCGCTGCCAAACATGCCGAACCCGTCGCGCGGCGGAGCAGATACGGCCAGGCGCACGTCCAGCCAGCTCTCGGCGCCGATCTCGGCGAGCTTCTGTGGCAAGGCACGGGCCTCGGGGCGCGCCAGCATCGGATACCACACCGCAAAAGTACCGGTTGGGAAGCGTCGCAACGCCTCACGCACTGTGTCGACCGTGCGGCGGTAGTCTTCCTTGACCTCGTAAGGCGGATCGATGAGCACCACGGCGCGCCGGGTGGGCGGTGGCAGCAAGCCCTTGAGCGCACCGAAGCCGTCGCTGCGCTGCACCTGCACGCGCTCGCGTTCGGTGGTGAAGGTGCGCTGCAGCGATTCGTGATCGGCCGGATGGAGCTCGAACAGGCGCAGCCTGTCCTGCGCGCGCGCCTTGGTCATGGCCAGCGCGGGGGAGCCTGGGTAGAACAGGAGCCGGCCATGCGGGTTGAACTGGCGCACAGCATCGAGGTACGGCCCGAGCGCCGGAGGAACATCATCCCTGTCCCACAGTCGCCCGATCCCGGCCGCCGCCTCGGCGGTCTTTCCGGCCTGCTCGCTGTCGAGCGCATAGCAGCCACCACCGGCATGCGTGTCGATATAAACCCAGGGTTTATCCTTGCGGTTGTAGTAGTCGAGCAATTCGAGCAGCACGAAGTGCTTGAGCACATCCGCGTGATTGCCCGCATGGAAGGCGTGTCGATAGCTGAGCATGGGTGTTGTCCGTTCGCGGCCGGCATCGTAGCACCCCACAGGGCGCGGCAAAACCCTTGGCAGATCAGCCACATTGACACAATCACCGTGTTTGCACGCCAGAGCGCAGTTGTTATGATGCGCGCCCCGACATGCCGCAGTACGCTGTGGCACGAGACAGACATAGCGAGAACAACACATGAGCATCTATGCCCTGGGCGATCGCCGCCCCAGCTTCGGTCAAGGCAGCTGGATCGCCCACAACGCAACCGTGGTGGGTGCAGTGCACGCCGGGCGCAACGTGAGCATCTGGTACAACGTGGTGATGCGCGGCGACAACGACCCGATCACCATCGGTGACGACACCAACATCCAGGACGGCACGGTGCTGCACAACGACAAGGGCGTTCCGCTTCACATCGGCAGCGGCGTCACCATCGGCCACATGGCCATGCTGCATGGCTGCACGATCGGCGATGGCAGCCTGATCGGCATCAACGCGGTGATCCTGAACCGTGCCGTCATCGGCAGCCAATGCATCATCGGCGCGAATGCCCTGATCCCCGAGGGCAAGGTCATTCCCGACCGCTCGCTCGTGGTCGGGTCTCCGGGCCGCGTCATCCGCACCCTGACGGAGGATGAGATCGAGCACCTGAAGTGGAACGCGCAACATTACATCGAGAACGCGCGTCTGTACGAGAAGGATCTGTGCGCACTCGAACCCGCCAGCGTCATCGAAGGGGCCGCTTGATGAAACCCGCCCTGCTCGCCCTGGTCGCGGCATTCAACATCGCCGTGGCTGTGCCTGCCGCCGCCGAGGCCGGCGCGCCGCTCACGGTCGAGTTATCCGCGCAGGCCAGCACCGCGGCTGCCAACGACCTCGCCACCGCTGTGCTGTATGTCGAGCGCTCCGGTGCCGACGCCGCGGCGCTTGCCGACGAGGTGAACCGCGCCATCGCCGGGGCGCTGGAAACCGTGCACGCGGAGAAAACGGTCAAGGCGCAGACCGGCAGCGTCTCCACCTGGCCGGTCTACGACAAGGACGACCGTGGCCGCATCACGTCGTGGCGCATGCGCTCGGAGATCCGCCTCGAAAGCATGGACCTGGCGGCGATATCCGCGCTGGTCGGACGACTGCAGGCCGGCCTGGCGCTCGCCCATGTCGGCATGGAGCCTGCCCCCGCCACGCGGCGCAAGGCGCTCGACGCGGCCACCGTCGACGCGCTACAGGCTTTCGAGGCCCGCGCCGGACTGATCGCCGGCACCCTGGGTCGGAAGCACCGCATCGTCCACCTCAGCGTCGGCGACAGCGGTTTCTCGCCCCCCCCGATGCCCCGCATGCGCATGGCGACCATGGCCGCCGCCGATGCCGCACCCGCACCGCTTGAAGGCGGCGAGAGCCAGGTATCGGTGCATGTGAGCGGGCGCATCGAGTTGACGGACTGACAGCCTGAAGAACCCGTGGCGTGAAGCCCGCCGCTGGACCGTCTCCAAGGCCTGCTTTATCTTTGCGCACATGAGATCGAAAAACTCCGCGCGCAAGGCAATTCAACCCCGGCAGGCAAGCCTGCGACGGTTCGCCTGCCTCAGCGCAGTCATGCTGCTGGCCGCCTGCAGCACTGTCCCCGAGGCACCCCGCCACAGCACCGCTGCGCCACAGACGCCGGCGCCCGCGCGCAGCAGCTATTTTGCCTTCCCCGACGAGCAGCATGCCCAGGAGATGGTGCTGTTCGCCCTCGGTCTCCTCGACACCGGCTATCGCTTCGGCGGCCGCAACCCCGAGGCCGGGCTCGACTGCAGCGGAATGGTCGCGTACGTCGTGGAGAATATCAGCGGCCAGCGCCTGCCCCACAACGCGGCTCAGATCGCAGAACGGACCCGGCCCATCCCGGTCGAGGCGCTCGCGCCCGGCGATCTCGTGTTCTTCAACACGCTCAAGCGCCGACATTCACACATGGGGATCTACATCGGTGATGGCCGGTTCGTGCATGCGCCGTCGAGCCGTGGAAAGGTTCGCGTCGAGCGCCTGGACAACCGCTACTTCGCACAGCGCATCGACGGCGCCCGCACCCTGCTTGCCAACTGAAGGCTACAAGCCCGGCGCCGCCCAGAGAACACTCAGCGCTGCGGCACCTGCACGTAGATCTCGCCCGGCTTGGTCAGCCCGAGTTCGAAACGGGCGCGCTCCTCGATTGCCTCATTACCCGACTTGAGGTCATTCACCTCGGCCGCGAGGCTTGCGTTGCGCTGCTCGAGGCGCAGATTCTCATCTCGCTGCGCCTGCAACTGGCGATCGACATCCCACACGCGCAGCCATCCGCCCTTCCCCAGCCAGAGCGGGTACTGCAGCAGCACGACGAGTGCGAGCAGGATCAGGATGGGCCAGCGCATCAAGCAGGAAAACTCGAGATTGGATTGCCGCAGGGCCGGCCACCGTGTTCGCGGACAGGCCCACCCCCCGTGGCGGGGCGGGCCTGCGTTCCGGTTATAACGGGCTTGCCCACGAAAGCCCGGTCAGCACCGATTCGGCGAGGTCGCTGGCAAGAGCGCCGGCCTCGCCGCAGGACGACGGTCAGCGCAGGTTGTAGAACGCGCGCTTGCCCGGGTAGGCCGCGGTATCGCCGAGGTCTTCCTCGATACGCAGCAGCTGGTTGTACTTGGAGATGCGGTCCGAGCGGCTCAGCGAACCGGTCTTGATTTGCATCGCGCGCAAGCCCACGGCGATGTCGGCGATGGTCGAATCGTCGGTCTCGCCCGAGCGGTGCGAGATCACCGCGGTGTAGCCAGCGAGCTTGGCCATCTCGACGGCGGCGAAGGTCTCGGTGAGCGTGCCGATCTGGTTGATCTTGATGAGGATCGAGTTGGCCACGCCCTGCTCGATGCCCTGCGCAAGGATGCGGGTGTTGGTGACGAAGAGGTCGTCGCCCACCAACTGCACACGCTTGCCCAGGCGCTCGGTGAGGATCTTCCAGCCGTCCCAGTCGCCCTCGGCCATGGCGTCCTCGATCGACACGATCGGGAACTTGTCGCACAGGGTCTCGAGGTAGTCGGTGAAGCCCTCCGCGGTGAGCGACAGGCCCTCGCCCTTGAGCTCGTACTTGCCGTCCTTGTAGAACTCGGATGCAGCGCAGTCGAGCGCCAGCAGCACGTCCTGGCCGGGCACGTAGCCGGCGGCGACGATGGCTTCCTGGATCAGGTTGAGCGCTTCCTCGGTGCCCGACACGTTGGGGGCAAAGCCGCCCTCGTCGCCAACGGTGGTGGGGTAGCCCTTGCCGTCCACGATCTTCTTGAGGTGGTGGAAGATCTCGGCACCGCAGCGCAGCGCCTCGCGGAAGCTGCCCATGCTCACCGGCATGATCATGCATTCCTGGATGTCGAGACTGTTGTTGGCGTGCTCGCCGCCGTTGATGACGTTCATCATCGGCACCGGCATCACCATCGGGCTCGAGCCGCCGAAGTAGCGGTACAGCGGCAGGCCGGCCTCCTCAGCGGCGGCCTTGGCCACCGCCATCGACACCGCCAGCATGGCGTTGGCGCCCAGGCGCGACTTGTTCTCTGTGCCGTCGAGCTCGATCAGGGTGCGGTCGATGAAGGCCTGCTCCTCGGCGTCGAGGCCGATGATCGCCTCGGCGATCTCGGTGTTCACGTTCTCGACCGCGCGCAGCACGCCCTTGCCGAGGAAACGCGACTTGTCGCCGTCACGCAGCTCGATCGCCTCGCGCGAGCCGGTGGAGGCGCCCGACGGCACCGCGGCGCGGCCCATCACGCCGGATTCCAGCAGCACGTCGGCTTCGACGGTGGGGTTGCCGCGTGAGTCGAGAATCTCGCGGGCGATCACATCAACGATTGCACTCATGTGTAGTCCTGTTGCAGTTACTGGGATTGGGGGAATTCGAAGCTCAGAGCGTGGTCTCGAGGAAGCCCTGGCGCTTTACCAGCGCGTCGATGTCCTTGAGGGTGGTCAGCAGCGCCTTCATCTTCGGCAGCGGCCAGGCGTTGGGTCCGTCGGACAGCGCCTTGGCCGGGTCCGGGTGGGTCTCCATGAACAGACCCGCCACGCCCACCGCAACCGCCGCGCGCGCCAGCACCGGCACGAACTCGCGCTGGCCGCCAGAGGCCGTGCCCTGCCCGCCCGGCAGCTGCACCGAGTGGGTGGCGTCGAACACCACCGGGCAGCCGGTGTCGCGCATGATCGCCAGCGAACGCATGTCGGAGACGAGGTTGTTGTAGCCGAAGGAGGCGCCGCGCTCGCACACCATGATGGTGTCGGCGCCGCCGTTGGCCTCGCGCGCCTTGTCGGCGACGTTCTTCATGTCGCCGGGGGCGAGGAACTGACCCTTCTTGATGTTCACCGGCTTGCCGCTGGCCGCCACCGCGTGGATGAAGTCGGTCTGGCGGCACAGGAAGGCGGGTGTCTGCAGCACATCGACCACCGAGGCGACGAGCGGGATCTCCTCGATCGTGTGCACATCGGTCAGCACCGGCAGGCCGAGCTGCTTCTTCACCGCCTCGAGCATCTTCAGCCCGGCGTCCATGCCGTGGCCGCGGAAGCTCTTGCCCGAGCTGCGGTTGGCCTTGTCGTAGGAGGCCTTGAAGATGTAGGGGATGCCCAGCTCGGCGCAGATCTCCTTCATCTGGCCGGCGATGTCCAGGCACATCTGCTCGGACTCGGCCACGCAGGGGCCGGAGATCAGGAAGATCGGCCTGTCGAGGCCGACTTCGAATCCGCAGAGGTTCATGCTTCGCTCCTTGAGGCCGCGGCCTGCTTGCGTGCGATCGCCGCCTTCACGTAGGCGGTGAACAGCGGGTGACCCTTGCGCGGGTTGGAGGTGAATTCGGGGTGGAACTGGCAGCCGACGAACCACGGATGCACGTCGGCGGGCAGCTCGACCATCTCGCACAGGTCGGTGACCGGCGCGCGACCCGCAACGACGAGCCCCTTCTCCTCCAGCCTGGCGAGCAGGGTGTTGTTGACCTCGTAGCGGTGGCGGTGGCGCTCCATGATCTCGGGCGCGCCGTAGATCGCGCGCGCCAGCGTGCCTTCCTTCAGCTGGCAGAGCTGGCCGCCGAGGCGCATGGTGCCGCCGAGGTCGGACTCTTCGGTGCGCTTCTCGATCTTGCCCGTGCGGTCCTTCCACTCGGTGATGAGGCCGATCACCGGAAACTTCGTGTCGCGCTCGAACTCGGTCGAATGCGCGCCTTCCATGCCGGCAACGTCGCGGGCGAACTCCACCACCGCGAGCTGCATGCCGAGGCAGATGCCGAGATAGGGCACCTTGTTCTCGCGCGCATGGCGGATGGCGGCAATCTTGCCCTCGGTGCCGCGCTTGCCGAAGCCGCCGGGCACCAAGATCGCGTCCATCGCCTGCAGCACCGCGCAGCCCTCGCGCTCGATGTCCTCGGAGTCGATGTAGTGGATCTTGACCTTCGACTCGGTGTGCATGCCGGCGTGGTTGAGCGCCTCGATCAGCGACTTGTACGACTCGGTGAGGTCCACGTACTTGCCGACGAAGCCGATATTGACCGTCTGCTTCGGGTTCTCGAGCGCGTGGATCAGCTTCTCCCACACCGACAGGTCGGCCGCGCGGGCGAGGATGTCGAGCTTGTGGCAGACGATCTGGTCGAGCATCTGGTCGTGCAGCATGCCGGGGATCTTGTAGATCGAGTCGGCGTCCAGGCACTCGATGACCGCCTCGGGCATCACGTTGCAGAACAGCGCGATCTTGCGCCGCTCGTCGGCCGGGATCGAGCGGTCGGCACGGCACAGCAGGATGTCGGGCTGGATGCCGATCTCGCGCAGTTCCTTGACCGAGTGCTGGGTCGGCTTGGTCTTGAGCTCGCCCGCGGTCGGGATGTAGGGCAGCAGCGTGAGGTGGATGAAGCAGGTGCCGTGGCGGCCTTCCTCGAAGCCCATCTGGCGGATGGCCTCCAGGAAGGGCAGCGACTCGATGTCGCCCACGGTGCCGCCGACCTCGACGATCGCCACGTCGGCGCCCTCGGCGCCGCGCTTGACGTAGGCCTTGATCTCGTCGGTGATGTGCGGGATGACCTGCACGGTCTTGCCGAGGTACTCGCCGCGACGCTCCTTCTTCAGCACCGACTCGTAGATCTGGCCGGTGGTGAAGTTGTTGCGCTTGCTCATCTTGGCGCTGGTGAAGCGCTCGTAATGGCCGAGGTCGAGGTCGGTTTCCGCACCGTCTTCGGTCACGAAGACTTCGCCGTGCTGGAACGGGCTCATGGTGCCCGGATCGACGTTGATGTACGGGTCCAGCTTGAGGTGCGTGACCTTGATGCCGCGGGACTCGAGGATCGCCCCCAAAGAGGCTGCCGCGATGCCTTTGCCCAGGGAGGACACGACACCGCCGGTAACGAAGACGTATTTGGTCATGGGAGATGTGCTGCGGGAAAGCGCGATGATAACCGAAGCGCCGGACATGCGTCAGCAGTCCGGCGCTCGCTCCGCCCCTGTTCGGCGCCCAGGCCGGACCCCGCGCCGCCCCACGGGAATCGCATGATCCAGCCTCCGGTCGGGGGCCTCGCTGCTCAGGCCATGCCTCTCAGGTCATACCGCGCAGCTCGCGCAGCAGCACCGACAGCATCGCCAGGTCGATGTTCTGCGCACCACGGATCTCTCCGAGCAGGTGCTGGTATCGGTCCAGGGCCGCGGCAGCACGAGCGCGCCATGCCGCGAGCCGGGCCGCCGTGTCGCCGCCCTCCGGCGCCAGGCGGATGGCCTCCGCAGCGAGCGTGCGCGCGAGCATCGACAGGTCGGTACGCAAGGCGCCCCGGGCGAGATTCTGCCAGCGCGTCTCCGCCGGCAGCGCCGAGATCTGCCGCCCCAGCCAGTGCAACTCCAGCTCGCCACCGAGCGCAAAATACACCCGTGCCACCGCCGCCTCATCCTGTCCGGTCTCGGCGGCAATCTCGACCAGGTCGAGCGCCGAGTACAGCTCGTCCAATGCCGCCACGCGCCGCGCCAGCGCCTCGGCCACGCCCTGCTCCACCCAGCGTGCCACTGCAGCATCGAGCTCTTCCCGGTAAGCAGGGCCGACATCGTCGTGCAGCCGACCGGCCAGCGCTGCGACGCCCGGCGAAAAGTGGGCCAGCGTCGCCTGCAGATCGGCCAGCCAGCGCCGGTTGCGCAGGAACCACAAGGTACCGCGCTGCACCAGCCGGCCGGAGGCCAAGATCAGTTCCAGCTGCACCGCATTGTCGATGCGGTTGTCCAGCGCCTCGGTATCCTGCCACACCCCCACCAGCCCGAAGACCTCGCGCGTCGCCATGTAGGCGCGCACGATATCGGCGGCAGGCACACCCATCTCGGTCTTCAGCCGATGCACGAAAGTCGGCCCGACACGGTTGATCATGCTATTGATGACGTGCGTGGAGATGATTTCGCGCCGCAGCGGATGCGCCTGGATCTGGACGGCGAAGCGCTCGCGCAGGGGTCCCGGGAAGTAGCGCTCCAGCGCGGTGCGGATGTAGGGATCCTCCGGCACGTCGGACGCCAGTACCTCGTCGTAGAGCTCGATCTTGCTGTAGGCGAGCAGCACGGCCAGCTCAGGATGGGTGAGACCGGCGCGCGCGGCCTTGCGCTGCGCAAGCTCCTCATCCATCGGCAGGAACTCGAGCTTGCGGTTGAGCCGCCCGGCATGGGCGAGGCGGCGCATGAAGTCCGCCTGCTCGTCGAGCAACGCCACGCCCCGCGCCCATGTCACCGAGAGGATCTGCGTCTGCGCGTAGTTGTCCCGCAGCACCAGCGTCGCGACCTCATCGGTCATGTCTGCGAGCAGCTTGTTGCGCTGCTTCAGGGTGAGCTCGCCCTCGGCCACCACGGCACCGAGCAGGATCTTGATGTTGACCTCGTGATCCGAGCAATCCACGCCACCGGAGTTATCAATCGCGTCGGTGTTTACGCGGCCGCCGCCCAGCGCGAACTCGATCCGGCCGAGCTGGGTGGCCCCGAGGTTGCCGCCCTCGCCCAGCACCTTGCAGCGCAGCTCGCCGCCATTGACGCGCACGGCGTCGTTGGCGCGGTCGCCCACTGCCGCGTCGGTCTCGGAGGCGGCCTTGATGTAGGTGCCGATGCCGCCGTTGTAGAGCAGTTCCACCGGCGCGGTGAGGATGGCGCGGATGAGATCGGTGGGCGTGAGCTGCGCGGCCTGGATGTCGAGCGCCGCCCGCACCTCGGGCGAGAGCTTGATCGACTTGGCGCTGCGCGGCCACACGCCGCCACCCTGCGAGATCAGCGCCTTGTCGTAGTCATCCCAGCTCGAGCGCGGCAGCGCGAACAGGCGCGCGCGCTCTTCCCAAGAGCGCGCGGGGTCGGGATCGGGGTCGATGAAGATGTGGCGATGGTCGAAGGCCGCGATCAGTCTCGTCTGCTTCGACAGCAGCATGCCGTTGCCGAACACGTCGCCCGACATGTCGCCCACGCCGGCCGCGGTGAAGGGCTCTTCCTGGATGTCCTTGCCCATCTCGCGGAAGTGGCGCTTGACCGCCTCCCAGGCGCCGCGCGCGGTGATGCCCATCTTCTTGTGGTCGTAGCCCACCGAGCCGCCGGAGGCAAAGGCGTCGGCCAGCCAGAAGCCGTATTCGGCCGAAACCTCGTTGGCATAGTCCGAGAAGGTCGCCGTGCCCTTGTCGGCCGCCACCACCAGGTAGGGGTCGTCCTCATCGTGGCGCACCACGTCGGCCGGCGGCACCACGGCGCCCTGCACCAGGTTATCGGTGAGGTCGAGCAGACCGCGCAGGAAATTGCGGTAGCAGGCCACGCCCTCGGCGACCAGCGCCTCGCGTCCGCCCTCGGCGGGCGGACACTTGACCACGAAGCCGCCCTTCGAGCCTACCGGCACGATCACCGCATTCTTGACGATCTGCGCCTTCACCAGGCCAAGGATCTCGGTGCGGAAATCCTCCATGCGGTCGGACCAGCGCAGGCCGCCACGCGCCACCTTGCCGCCGCGCAGATGCACGCCCTCGAAGCGCGGCGAGTATACGAAGATCTCGAACATCGGCAGGGGCTGCGGCAGGCTGGGAATCTTCGCCGGCGAGAACTTGAACGAGGTGTAGGTCTTGGCTGCGCCGTCCTTGTCGCGCTGGAACCAGTTGGTGCGCAGCGTGGCGAGGATCATGGCGAGGAACTGGCGCAGGATGCGGTCCTCGTCGAGATTGGCGACGGTGTTGAGTTCGGCCTCGATCGCCGCCACCTGCGCCGCGCATTGCGCGTCGCGGTCGCCGCCCAGCGCCGGATCGAAGCGGGTGCGGAAGAGCTCGAACAGCGCGCGCGCGAGCTTCGGATACGCCGCGAGCGTCTGCTCCATGTAGGCGAGACTGAAGGTGAAGGCCGCCTGCCGCATGTACTTCGCGTAGGCGCGCAGCACGCTGACCTCGCGCCATGAAAGACCGGCGAGCAGCACGAGGCGGTTGAAGTCGTCGTTTTCCACCTCGCCGCGCCAGGCGCGCAGGAAGGCGTCCTGGAACAGCGGCCGCAAGGCGTGGATGTCCAGGCTCTCGGCGCCCGCGTACTGCAGGCCGAAGTCGTGCAGCCACACCGTGCTGCCATCCAGACGCTCGATCTCGGCAGGGCGCTCGTCGATCACCTTCACACCCATCTTCTCGAGCATGGGCAGGCTGTGCGACAGCGCCACCGGCGCGCCGAGGTGATACAGGCGCAGGTTCAGGCGCCCTTGCTGCGCCTCCAGCGGCACGTGCAGGTTGAGCGCCAGCGCGTCATCGTCGCGCAACGCCTCCATCTGTTCGATATCAAACACCGCCATGCGCGCCGAATAGTCCTCACGGTAGCCGGCCGGGAACCCGCTGCCGTAGCGACGCAGCAGTTTCATGCCGCGCTCCTCGCCGCACTGCTCGACCAGCGCCTGCTGCAACTCATCCTCCCAGCGCCGCGCGGCACGGATCAGGCGCTGCTCCAGTTCGCGGGTATCGAAGGGTGGAATGATCGAGTCCCGCGTACGTACCGTGATCAGGATGCGCGCCAGAGCGGAATCCGAGAACTGCACGTCGAACTCGGACGAGGTCCCGTTGAACGCATCCATCAGCACCGCCTGCATGCGCTTGCGCTGGTCGGTGTTGTAGTGTTCGCGCGGCACATAGACGAGGCAGGACACGAAGCGCGCAAACGGGTCGATGCGCACGAAGAGCCGGGTGCGCAGCCGCTCGCCGAGGCGGAGGATACCCATCGCGTGGGCGTGCAGTTCTTCCGGATCGATCTGGAACAGCTCGTCGCGCGGATAGCGCTCGAGCAAGGTCTGCAGCGCCTTGGCGGCATGACCTCCGGGCAGCAGGCCTGCGCGCTCGAACACCGCGTCGACCTTGCGGCGCAGCAGCGGGATCTGGCGCGGGCTGGTGCTGTAGGCGGTGGATGCCAACAGGCCGATGACCCGGCGCTCACCGGCCACCCTGCCCTCGCCGTCGAAGGTCTTGATGCCGATGAAGTCCAGGTAGCCCGGCCGATGTACCGTCGAGCGGGAATTCGACTTGGTGATCGTGAGCAGTCGCGGCAGATGGGCCTGCGCACGCAACTGCGGCGGCAAGGCCGCGAAGGAGCGTGACTGGCCATCCTCACCCTCGCCGCGCAGCAAACCCAGCCCCGAGTTGGGGACGATGCGCAGTTCGTTCCCCTCCTCCGTACTCGCCAGCGTGTAGTCACGGCAGCCGAGCAGCACGAAATTGTCCTGGGCCAGCCATTGCAGGAAGGCCTTCACCTCCGTGGCATCGGCCGACTCCAGCACAGCCGGCAGCGTATCGAGCCCGGCGGTGATCTCCTGCAGCCGGGTGCGCATCGCGGGCCAGTCGCTCACCGCAACACGCACATCGGCCAGCACGTGCTCGATGCCCGCCTGCAGCGCGGCCAGATCTGCGGGGTCGGTACGACGGTCGACCTCCAGGTGCATGATGGATTCGAAGCCGGCGCCCTTGCCTCCCGCCCCCTTGCCTCCCGCCCCCTCGGCGCCTGCACCCGCAGCGTCTGCGCCGTCGCCGCCGAAGCGGACAAAGCGGCCCTGCGCATCACGCTGCACCTTGATGACCGGATGGATGATCAGATGCAGGGTCAGTCCCTGGCGCGCCACCTCCATGGTGATCGAGTCGACCAGAAAAGGCATGTCCTCGCCGACGATCTCGATGACGGTGTGCGGACACTCCCATCCGCTCTCATCCACGCGTGGGTTGAACACGCGCACGCAGCTTGCTTCCTTGCGGCGAGCGATGAAATGCCACTGGCTCAACACCGCGCCGTAGAGGTCGGTGACGGGCAGAGCTTCGAGTTCGTCCGGATCCATCTGGGCGAAGTAGCGGGCGGCAAAGTCGCTCACCACCGCTGCCTGGTCCGCCGGCAGCCGTGCGGCAATCTGCTCGATCACCGCATCGATCTGTGCCGTAAGCCTGCCTGTCTCCCGCTTTTCCATCTCGACCTCCGCACGTGCGTGTTGGGGCACGGTGCGACGATGCGGGCTCCTGCGGATTGCGTGGCGAGAACCCGGATCGCAGCGCCGTGGAACAGATCGGTCAGGTTAGGTCAAAGGATCTGCCGGTCATAGGCACGTTTTCCCGTACCCGCCGCCACAGGCACGAAAAAAAAGCGCGCCCCCTCCTTCAGGTCGGCGCGCCGTCTTGCGGCCCTTCGGGCCACCGCATTCAGCGGATGAAGTCGCGGTTCACTTCACGGAACAGATCCGTTCCGCCGCGCTGGAGCCACTCGAAAGCGACCATCTCGCGCGACACGATCTCGATACCGTGCCCACGCATGCGCTCGAAGGCGAGGTCGCGGTTGGCCGGGTCGCGCGAACCCGAGGCTTCGGCGACGATGAAGACATCCTTGCCGGCCTGGCGCAGGTCAAGTGCGGTCTGCTGCACGCACACATGCGCCTCGGTACCACACACGATCACCTGTTTGCGCTGCTCCACCGCCGTGCCCGCAAAGCAGCCATCGGCCTGGGCGGAAAAGAACTGCTTGCCGACGTATTGCGCGTTGGCGGTCACCGCGCGCACCGAATCCACGGTGCCACCGATCTTCTCGGGGAAATGCTCGGTCACCACCACCGGCACACCGATCCGCTCGGCCACCTGGGCGAGCCAGGCGCAGTTCTCCGCCACCTGCTCGCCCTGATGAATATAGGGTGCGAGCCGCGCCTGCACGTCCACGATCAGCAACACGGATCTATCGGGATTCATCAGCATGGTCCTTCCTCCTCAGTCGGCCAGCTCGGCGCGTTCGCGGAAATGCGCCAGCGCCTCGGGGTTGGCCAGGGCCTCCTGATTCTTGACCGGGCGGCCATGCACTACGTTCCGCACCGCCAGTTCGACGATCTTGCCGCTCTTGGTGCGCGGGATGTCTGCCACCTGAAGCACCTTGGCCGGCACGTGGCGCGGCGTGGTGTTGTCGCGAATGGTCTGCTTGATCCGTCTGACCAGATCGTCGTCGAGCGTCAGCCCTTCGCGCAGCTTCACGAACAGCACCACGCGTACATCGTTCGGATTCTGCGGCGGCCAGTCCTGGCCGATCACCAGCGACTCGACAACCTCGTGCAGCTTCTCAACCTGGCGGTAGATCTCGGCGGTGCCGATGCGCACCCCGCCCGGGTTGAGCGTGGCGTCCGACCTTCCGTAGATGATCAGCCCGCCATGCGCGGTGATCTCGCAGAAATCCCCGTGGCACCACACGTTGTCGAAGCGATCGAAGTAGGCAGCGTGGTACTTGGCGCCGTCGGCGTCGTTCCAGAAGCCAATCGGCATCACCGGGAAGGGCTTGCTGCACACCAGCTCCCCCTTCTCGCCGCGCACCGGGCGACCCTCGTCGTCCCACACGTCCACCGCCATGCCCAGGCCGCGGCACTGGATCTCGCCGCGCCACACCGGCAGCACCGGGCTGCCGAGCACGAAGCAGGAGATGATGTCGGTGCCGCCCGAGATGGACGAGAGCTGCAGGTCGGCCTTGATGTCGCGGTAGACGTAGTCGAAGCCTTCCGGCACGAGCGGACTGCCGGTGCTCATCATGGCGCGCACGCTGTCGAGCTTGTGGGTCTCACGCGGCTTGAGTCCGAACTTCGCGGCCGCATCGAGGTACTTGGCCGAGGTGCCGAAGTGCGTCATCTGCTCGGCGTCGGCATAGTCGAAGAGGATCTGGTTGTCGCCGGCGAAGGGCGAGCCGTCATAGAGCAGCAGCGTAGCCTCTGCGGCGAGCGCGGAGACCAGCCAGTTCCACATCATCCAGCCGCAGGTGGTGAAGTAGAACACGCGGTCGCCCGGCTTCACGTCGCCGTGCAGCGTGTGTTCCTTCAGGTGCTGCAGCAGCGCGCCGCCGGCGCAGTGCACGATGCACTTCGGGACGCCGGTGGTGCCCGAGGAGTACATGATGTACAGCGGGTGGTCGAAGGGCAGCTCGGCGAACTCGATGTCGTCCACGAAGTGGAAGGGGGCGATGAAATCCGCGTACATGCGCGCATGCGGCACATGCGACAGGTCGTGGTCATGATGAACGTAAGGCACGACCACGACGCGCTGCACGGACGGCAACTGACCGACGATGTCGCCGAGCTTGCCGAGCACGTCGACCGTCTTGCCGCCGTAGTAATAGCCGTCGCAGGCGATCAAAACCTTGGGCTCGGTTTGGCCGAAGCGGTCGAGCACGCCCTGCACACCGAAGTCGGGCGAGGCCGAGGTGAAGATGGCGCCGATACTCGCCGCGGCCAGCATGGCGATGGCGGTCTCGGGCAGGTTGGGCATGTAGGCGGCGACGCGGTCACCGGCGACCACGCCCTGTTCCCTCAGGGCGGCGGCGAAGTGCGCAACGGCGCGATAAAGCTCGCCGTGGCTCATGCGGTTCTTCACCCGGTCCTCGCCCCAGAACACGATGGCATCGTGCGCATCGCGCGAACGCAGCAGGTTGCGGGCAAAGTTGAAGCGTGCATCGGGAAACCACTGCGCGCCGGGCATGCGGTGACCATCGACCAGCACGCGCTGACCGCGCGCGCCGATTACGCCGGCGCCAGTCCCATCCCCTTCCCAGACGCTCACCCAGAACTGCTCGGGCTGCGCCACCGACCAGTCGTAGAGCGCCGCATAGTCGGGCAGCGTGACGCCCCACCGCTTCTCCGCGGCAAGACGGAAGGCGGTGACGTTGGCGTCCGCCACACGCTCGGCCGACGGCGTCCAGAGCGGCTTCTGTTCTGCAAGCTGATTCATCGTGTCTCCTCTCACTGAATGCATGCCACTTCGGTGGCCTCGTCTTTTTCTGTACAGCCAGTCGCTATGTCACGTGCAGGTACGGCCTGCTTCAGGCGGGCGCGTCCTCGAACAGCGCACGGATGAAATCGGGAATCGGCGCCGACTTGCCGGTGCGCATGTCCATCCACACCGTCTTGGCCGCGCCCTCTGCGTACAATCGCTCGTCGCCTTCGACGAAAAGTTCATACCAGGTCATCACGCTCGACCGCCCCGGCTCACCGACGTACATCTTCACAACGACCGTTGAAGGATAATTCACCGGAATCAGGAACGTGCAGCTCGCGTTGATGATCACCGGCCCTACGGCCTCGTCCGGACGCACGCGGACACCGACCTTTTCCAGCCACTCGCAGCGGGCCTGCTCGAGGAAGCGGAAGTACACCGTATTGTTGACGTGCCCGTAGGCGTCCATGTCTCCCCAGCGCACGGGGATGCGCGCAGTGTAGATGAGCTTGCCGTGCTCCTTCATGTTGCATCTCCTCTTGTATGTTGAGCGCGCTAATGTAACATACGGCCCCGTATGTTTGCGCAAGGCGCCTGCGTGCCGGATGATCGTCGGCGCATGCGCGAGCGCGCACGGGTTTAAACTGGCGCCAGCGACAGCTCGCGCACACGCCGAAATGATGGGACAGGAGGACAGGATGGAACGCGAATCGATGGAATTCGATGTACTGATCGTCGGCGGCGGCCCTGCAGGCCTCGCCGCGGCGATCCGTTTGAAGCAACAGGCCGAGGCAAAAGGGCAGGACCTTGCGGTGTGCCTGATCGAGAAAGGCGCGGAAATCGGTGCCCACATCCTCTCCGGCGCGGTGATCGACCCGCGTTCGCTCAACGAGCTGATCCCCGAC
Source organism: Thauera sp. AutoDN2 (assembly GCF_051280715.1). Lineage (NCBI taxonomy): Bacteria > Pseudomonadati > Pseudomonadota > Betaproteobacteria > Rhodocyclales > Zoogloeaceae > Thauera > Thauera sp. AutoDN2. The sequence continues at coordinate 39,574 of NZ_JBNCAR010000014.1, forward strand.
TGGAAGGAAAAGGGGGCTCCGCTGACGACCGCCGTGACCGAAGATCAGGTCATCTTTCTCACCGAAAAGGGCTCGTTCCGCAACCCGCCTGCGCTCACGCCGGACTGTTTCGACAACCACGGCAACTACATCATCCGCCTGGGCAACCTCGTCAAATGGCTGGGCGAGCAGGCCGAAGCTGCCGGTATCGAGGTCTATCCGGGCTTCGCCGCGGCCGAGATCCTCTACGACGAGCACGGTGCGGTCAAAGGCATCGCCACCGGTGACATGGGTCTGAACCGCGACGGCACACCCGGCCCGCAGCACCAGCCCGGCATGGAACTGCACGCCAAGTACACGCTGTTTGCCGAAGGCTGTCGTGGCCACCTCGGCAAGCAGCTCGAAGCGAAGTTCAACCTGCGCGACGGCGTCGATCCGCAGACCTACGGCATCGGCGTCAAGGAGTTGTGGGAAGTCAGCCCGGAGATGCATCGCCCCGGCCTGGTCGTGCACACTGCCGGCTGGCCGATGGACAACCGCACCTACGGTGGCGGCTTCATCTACCACCTCGAGGACAACCTCGTCGCGCTCGGCTTCGTGGTCGGCCTCAACTATGAAAACCCGCACCTGTCCCCCTTCGAAGAGATGCAGCGCTGGAAGACCCACGCCGCGGTGCGCAAGCACATCGAGGGCGGCAAGCGCCTGTCCTACGGTGCACGTGCCATCGCCACCGGCAACATCCAGAGCCTGCCGCGCCTGGTGTTCCCGGGCGGTGCGCTGATTGGTGACGACGCGGGTTTCCTGAACGCCGCGCGCATCAAGGGTGTGCATGCAGCGATCAAGTCCGGCATGCTCGCCGCCGAAGCAGCCTTCGAGGCGCTGGCCGCCGAACGCCAGCGCGACGCGCTGACGGGCTACCCGGCCGCCTTCCGCGATTCGTGGCTCTATGCAGAGCTGCACAAATCGCGCAACTTCAAGCCGCTGATGAAGAAGGGCCTGATCATGGGCTCCTTCCTGTTCGGCATGGACCAGATGCTCTTCCGCGGCAAAGCCCCCTGGACCCTGCACAACAGCGCCGATCACGAGAAACTGAAGCCGGCGTCCGAGTGCCCGAAGATAAACTACCCCAAACCCGACGGGGTACTCACCTTCGACCGGCTCTCGTCCGTGTTCCTGTCGAACACGAACCACGAGGAAGAGCAGCCCTGCCATCTGCAGCTGAAGGACCCCTCGGTAGCCATCTCGATCAACCTCGCCCGGTACGACGCCCCGGAACAGCGCTACTGTCCGGCCGGCGTGTACGAGATCGTCGAGGAAGAAGGCAAGCCCCGTCTGCAGATCAACGCGCAGAACTGCATCCACTGTAAGACCTGCGACATCAAGGATCCGACCCAGAACATCAACTGGGTCGTGCCGCAGGGCGGCGAAGGGCCGATCTACCAGGGCATGTAATCTGTCCACCCGACGCAGCCACCGCGCTGCGTCATCCCCTTCGGGAGGTTCAGAATGGCTGGCGCTGCAGATGCGGAACCCCTCCCCGGCTCGGGCATCACGTCCGGACAGGACGGGGTTCTCCGCTGGGTGCATGAGGTCAATCTGTGGAAGAACCCGACGATCCTCATCACCGTCGCAAAGGTCATGCTGTTTGCGGCCCTGGTGCCGGCGCTGCTCGTTGGCGTCCTCACCCTCTTCGACGGTGACGGTGTGGTCGCGGCGCTGCGCACCTTCGCGGAGGTGGGTGGTCTCTCGATCGGCATCGTGGTCGTCCTGACGCTGATTGCCTACCCGCTGCTCGCATTGCTGATGGGCGGACGCTATTACGTCGTCTTCGAGATGGACGCGCACGGCGTCAAGCACATCCAGTTGCGCAAGCAGTTCGAGCGCAACCAGGCCCTGATGCTGGTCACCATGCTCGCAGGCATCGCCGGCAGCAGCCCGCAAACCGCCGGCGCCGGCCTGCTCGCGGCGTCGCGCCAGTCCCTGCACACGACCTTCACCAAGGTCCGGCAGATCCGGATCAACGAGCGCCGCGGGGTCATCTACCTCGCGGAGAAGTTCAGCCGCAACCAGATCTACGCGGCGCCGGAAGACTTCGCCTTCGTGCGCGACTACATCGTTTCGCGCTGCCCGAAGGCGTTGGTAAGGGGCGACCTGGAAGCCCGTGGCGGGTTCGCGCCGCGCTGAGCCTACTGCACCACAGCACTACGCACGCGGGGCCAGCGTCTGCATCGCCTCATGTGCGGGCAGCGGCGCGCCACAGTGCGGACAGGCGGTCGTGCGCCTCTCACCCTTGATCACCCCGCCACAGGCGATGCACACCCTGCGCCCCGCATCGGGCTCCCATTTTTCCGGCCACTCGAAGCCGTCGAGCTTGAACACCGCATCTCCCGGCGCGAAGTAATCGAACAGGGGTGAGGACACCCGCAGCTTGCGTTGCTTCCCATGTTTCAGCGCCAGCACCAGCGTCCCGCCCGCGCCCTGCTCCGAAGGCTGTTTGTCCACAACCACAGCCCGCCAGGCGGCGCTCGTCTGCCGCCGCGAGCCCAGGGCGAGCGCCAGAAACACAAGGATGAAGAAGGCGAGCGAGCCCAGCACCTCGTCGTTGAGCTCGCCCACCTCCAGCCAGATCACCAGCAACACCACCGGGATCACCGCGGCGAAGAACAGCCAGGCATACAGCCGGCTCTGGCGACGGTAGCCGAGAAGCCAGCGCAGCGATTGATCGACCGTCATGGCCGTAGCGGCACCGTGCGTGGCGCTCGCGCGGCCGAGCCGACTTCCCGCCCCCCGGCTGCTCACGCGCCGCGCAGGCGCACTGCTCGCGCCTTTTCGCGCACGGGTCAGCCACAGGATCAGCAGCGCGGCGCCCAGCGTGGCGACCGTCCCCGCATCGAAGCCGGCCTCCTTGCGCAGCACGTTGAGCCACGGCGCCGAAGCCAGATAGACCACCGGCTCGACCCTCGCGTAACCACGCGGGCCAGTGTCATGCGCCAACACCCGCGTATGTCCCCCATGGACCTTGCCGTCGGCCGCCCTGAACTCATAGGCCACCACCCACCAGTACTGGTTGAACCACTGCGGCTCGGCACCGCCGGTGCGACGCACCTCCGTGATGGTCGCCGTGGAACCGGCACCGATCCTCAGCAGGACGGGGCCGAGCAGCCCGTAGGCGATCAGCATCAGCACGATCAGCCACACCACGAACGGCCGGCCGCTTTCGACGCGCGTATTCATCCCGCGCCGCCGTCAAGATGGGCGCTGCAGCACCTCGCCGGTACGAAGGTGCCGACCCCTCGCCGCGCATCGGCACCCCACTTGTGCAAGTCGTCAGCCCAGGGTAGCTGGAGCACAATATTCAAGGCTGACGGGAACACTCGGGCAAGGTCTCGATAAGCTTCATGCACGCGTTAATGTCGCCGGCCTGCAGCCGCACCTGCTGCGGCGCGCCGCTTCCGTGCTTCATCACGGTGTGCTGCCCGTTGCCACGCGTATCGACGCACACGCACACGCCCGCAGATGTTTCGGGCGCCCTCGGCTCGAACTCACGCAGCTTGAGCGCAAGCAACTGCAAGGTCTCGATGCTGCCCTCCGGCAGCGCCTGCTTGCCGCCCGCATGCGCCACCAACCACGCCTCGATCCCCACTGCATCCGCCGCGTAGAGGTCGAGGCTCTGGGCGCGCAACTGGAGCGCAAGCGCGTCGTGCTTGGGCTCCAGCTGGCCAAAGCCGCGCAGGGCACGCACCGTGAGATTGCCTTGAGCGGCCAGCGCCACCAGTTCGGGCGCGCGCTTGTCCGCTGCAGGCGCTGCGACGGCCGCTGCAGCCGGAACCGGGGCACCGATCGCGGCCGGATTTGCATTCTCCAGCCAGCGCAGAGCCGGCGCATCACCGCTACCCAAACCGGGCTCATCCTGAACGAGCAGGTCACCACGTGCCGAAGCCACCAGTGCGGCGAAACGGTTGTTCACCAGCCCCTGCTCCGGCACCACCTCCTGAAAGACCCCTTCTGCAGAGTAGATCCAGAAGCCGTCTTCTGCGTCATCAAACACATACACCCGGCCGATGCCGTCCGTCGCAAGGTGCTCGATGCTGAAGTACTGCCTCGACTCCCCCGGCAGCGGATCGAAGCCGGTTCCGGTATAGGTCCATTCCGCGACCTGCTGGCCCTGCGCATCAAGACGCACGATCCGGTCTGCCCGATCACCGTCCACGCCGAGCACCACGCCGCCATCCGGCATGCGCGCGGCAGCGTGGTGTTGGGGCAAGGCGATCTCGGTGAGAATCTCGCCCGCTGCAGAAAGCGTCATGAGCACGAGGGCATTGTCGCTTGCTCGTTGGCCGGTCAGCCAAAGCTCACCCGCCTCGCCGACCCACAAACTGCGAATCTCCTTCAGTCCGCGCTCAGGCAGGGTCTTCCGATCGAGCGCATGCGCCGCAACCGGCCTGCCATCGCGTTCGAAAATGCGGATGACCGGATCCCCATAGCCACCATCGACCAGGTAGACGCGCCCCTCCGGCCCGAAGGCGAGCCCCTTGCCCTCCTTGAAGGCATCGGGTGGCGACGGCTCATTATAGGCATGCTTGCTTCCCCACTCGTGCATCACGCTGCCATCGGCCGCGAACACCAGCACCCTTGCGTGCTTCCAGTCCCCCAGCGCCACTGCGCCATCGGGCGCGACCGCTGGCCCGAACGTGTACTTGAGCTTGTCGCCATCGACCAGATAGGTGATCTCGCGCAGGGGACGCAGGGGCGGCTGGCGATCTTCGACGGCCTCGGCCAGCATGGCCTTGATTGCAGCGGTGTGCGCGTCGAAAAAGGTGCTCGTACCCGCCAGCATCGCTGCCTGGAACATGCCGTCCGCGTCCGGCTCACGCGCGATCATCATGTTCAGATCCAGCCGCACGCTCAGTCCTTCCCGGACCTGCTGATCACCACCAACACGCAGCAGGACGGCCGGACGACTGCCCAGCATCGCGTCCTCCTGGGTCAGCGAGAAGTTGCTCACCTTTTCATCCTCACCCATCTTCTTGAACTGCCCGAGGATGTCATCGAGTGTTCCGCCGCGTTTCGGCGGGCGCTCACGACCAACGTGGACCATGCCAAACGGCAGCCTGGAAAAATCCTCCTCGCTCATCCCCTCCGGGATGTCCTCGGTCTTGGCCTCCGGATGGCGGGCGCTGTAGTAGCCGACCCCGCCATCGTCCATTCGCGGCCGCCAGTTCGCCGGTACCTGTACATGGAAGGGCGGCATCCATCGCCACACACGCTCGCCCTCCGCTGCCTGCGCGGCGTCCGCTTGCGAAAGTCCGAGCAGGGGCAGCGCAAGCATGGCTGCCATGCATAGATCGGTCGCCCGCACACGCCACCATCGTTGCCTCTTCGTGGTGCGGTGGACAACGGCCCGGCAGCCTTGCATTTCGCTTCGCATCATCATGATCTACTCCGTTGCGGGCAGTTGCCCGTCAGGTCCGAGTGAGTCTTCACTGTTTCGCCGCGGCGGCAGGGTGATCCGCAAGCCGCGACGGGGGGTCCTTCATCAGGCGGGCAAAGCCCTGGCGGATCCGCTCCACATCCACCTGTCCGCCGTTCATCGCGGCGAACTGCTCGAGCATCGCCAGGCGCTGCGCCTCGCTCACCTTCTGGCCGCCGCTGGCAGCGGCCATCGACTGGTACTTCTCGTCCAGCGTCGCACCCGGCGCCGAGGCGAGCACCGAAGTCATCTGGCCCTCGACCATCTTCGCCATATCGATGACCGCCTTGCGGTTCGCGGCGTTCTCCGGCCCGGTGCCAGCCAGTGTGTGCACCACGACCAGCGTGCCGCCCGCCGCGACCAGCGCGCCGGTATCACCGTCGTACAACAGCGCACGCACCATGCACGAATCCTCGCTGCGGAAGTTGCGGACCAGCCTTCCCTCCGCGCTCTGCCACACCTGTGTGGTATCGCTGAACTCCCACACAAAGACCGGTTTGCGCGGCATCAGACGCGGCGGCAGGCTGGCCGGAATCACCGTGTCCTCGTTCGCAAATGCGAACACCACCGCCGGCAATCTCAGTGCCGCCAGCGGCCCGAGCGCGGGCAGCTCAAGTTGGAGGGTGAAGTCGAGCGGATCGCTTCGGCCCTCTAGGCGCAGTTCGACCCCGAAGCCCAGGCTGCCGCCGGTGACGTCCTTGCCCACCTTGGCCGCGACCCAGTGCATCTCACTGTCGCCGCGGACCAGCGCCCGCCCGGGCTGGGCCTGGGTGTCGAGCACCTCGAGGCGGGGCTCGAGGCTGCGGGCCTGAAGGCGGTAGGCGGGCTGCGGCAACTCGCTCAAGTTGAGCACCCGAAGCGGAATGCGCACGCGCTCGCCCGCCTGCGGCACCCCATCGGCGTTGTTGGGCAGGCCCTCGGCGCGGGCGTCGTCCACCGGCCCGTCGATCACCACGGTCAGCGTCTCGCCCGGAACGACCTTGAGCGGCAGCACCGGCTGCACCACGTCCGCGCGACCACCCACACGCGCCTGCAACTCGACGCGGGCGTCCTCCTCCTTGCCCACGGGACGCGCCTCGACGCGCACCGGCGCAAGCACGAGCGGCTTGCCGCGGGCAAGCCGTGCCACCTCCTGCGGCCGCATGTCGGGGTCCAGTGCGAGCGGCGCGGCAGTCATGGGCGTGATCACCAGCCCCGCGATCGGCGTCGGCTCGAAGGTCTCCAGCGTCATCGTCAGCGCGGCGCGCTCGCCCCCCTCCAGGCTCGCGGTTCGCGGCGCGGCGTCGGGCTCGTCCACCGGGCGCAGTGCGTGCTCGGCGATTACCAGGCTCAGCAGATAGTCGAAATCCACGCTGAACGCACGCGCCCTGCGCTTGCGCTGGTCGGCCACACTCAACTGCACGGTGTGGCGCCCCGCCCCCGGCGTTTGCCGGTCGAAGCGGTGCTCGAGGTGCAGCGTGCGTCCCTGGTCCTCGACCTTGATCACGGGCTCCAGCTTCAGCCCACCGATGGCAGCGCGCACGCTGTTCGCGTCCCAGACCGTCTCCCGTGCCTGCAGCCGGAGGGTCAGTCTGGCGGCTTGTTCACGGGTCGCCGGCTCGAAGCGCGCCTCCAGCTTGACCGGCTCCTGCACCCATAGAGGCACGCGCAGGCTACGCTCCGAGGCCTCCCCGCGCGGCGAGGTCACCGCGAAGTCGAGCACCAGCTCGCCCTCCTCATCCACCGGCGCAGCACCGAGCGCGAACGGCAGCTCGAACTCGGCCGGCGCGCCGGGTGAGAGCCGGGCTTCGTTCAGGCTCGCCGCGCCAGGCCTTGCCCAGGAGGGGCCCTGCACCCGCAGCAGCTTGAGTCCCCAGGTCTGCGCAGCGTCCGCCTCCGCGGCGGTTTCGACCTTCACCGCCAGCAGGTTGTCGCCCGTCTCCGCGCTCACTCCGAACGGCCGCACCGCCCCCGCAACCGATGCCGCCGCGGCGTCGCCCGGCCACTGCACCCGCCCCAGGGCCTGCAGCTTGTCGCCCCCTTCGGCGCGCCCCGCCCAGGCCACCGCAAGCCCCTCGTCACGGATCACCTCGACCCGGCCGGCGGTCTTGTACTTATGCGTGCGCCGGTAATCGGCAGGAATCGGGCAGTGCGGGCAGTAGGGCGAGTACTGCAGCGCCCAGTCGAACTCCACCAGATAGGTCCCCGGCTCGCTCAAGGCAAGCGCCCATTCATGCTCCGCCTGGTCCAAAGTGCAGAAAGTATCTTCCTGACGCAGCGTCACCAGATCGTCGCCCTCCTCGCGCGACAGCGTCCAGCTGCATTTCACCTGTTCGTAGACGTAGGTGCCCTCGCGTCCGTCCGTGCCGCCGAGAAAGTCCAGTTCCCGGCGGATCGATTCGTTCGCCTCCCGCACCACCTTCCACTCGCCCTTGGAGCGCACGCTGGCCTTGACCTCCACCACCGGCGCATCCGCACCGTCGCGCGCAGCCGCCAGGCGCGCGGGATCGGGCGAGAACCCGACCAGGAAGGGCTGGGTCGTCAGGAAAGTGTCGAGCCCGAGCAAGGCCGTCTCCAGGCTATCCTGCATCGCGACCCGCTCGGTCAGCCACAGCTGCAGGATCGGCACCGAGCAGCGGCTCACCAGCGCATCGCGGCGGCCTTCGTCGGCCTTGCGCAGGGTCTCGCCACGCTCGGCGCCATAGTCGCGCTGGGTCGCCTGATCGGCGAAATAGAACACCCGGTCGCGTACCGAAGAGACCTTGGCGTAGCGCTCCGCCAGATCCCGCGCGGTGACGTTCGCCTTCAGGAAACCCTCGGAGCCCTTGACCTGGGAGATGCCGGCGAGCAGGTTGTCGCAGTCCTGCGTCATCGACACCATGCCGTAACCGAAGGACTTGGCTTCCTCCAGGATGGCGTCCACCGCGGTAGCCAGCGCCCCCAGCGGCAGGCTGGCGATCATCGCCACCTCGATGCCGGCCTGCTTCGCCGCCGCGAGCATGCCCTCCTCGCCGGCCTTGGCGGCGACCCCCGCCACCGCGCGGTAGCTGGCATAGGCCACCACCGCCTTGATCAGGACCGTCCCCGCCCGCGCCATCTGGTCGACCGGGAGCTTGAGCTGCAACTCGCTCAAGGTCGTGCGCAGCTTGGTCCAGCGCGGGTGCGGGTCGGTCAGCACGTGCTTGAAGAGCTGGCGCTCCTTGCCGCCCATGCGCAGGTAGCCCTCGATCAGACGTCCTTCGCTGTAGGCGTTGGCCAGCGCCCGCTGCACCCGCCCGGACTTCAGCAGCGCCTTCGCATCCTCCGGCTTCATGCTCTGCAGGCTGCGCACCAGCATGTCCAGTTCGCCGGTGACGGCGCTGTTGCCCAGCCGAAGCAGGTTGCGCGCCTTCTTGATGTCGCCGAGCGCACGCTGCAGATGTTTGCCCACCTTGCCCGGATCGCCTACATCGAGCGCATCGCGCCCCTTGTCCAGCCACTGGAAGGCGTTGCTGATCGAGCCCTCGGGGGTGAAGTTCATCGCCCCCTGGCCAAAGTGATAGAGCTCGGCGCTGTTGACCCACACCCGGCCGTTGCGACTGTAGATGAGCTTGCCGGTCTGGCGCTCGTAGGACTGCACGTAGGCGGCCTTGCCGCTGCCCCAGATGCCGTCGGCAGCCTTCTTCTCGATGTCCTTGAGCGACATGGTGGTGTCGGGATCGATCGCCAGGTTCGGGAAGCCCTTGAGCTCGTCACGGAAGATGCGCGCGGCCTGGCTCGCATCCTCCGCATGCGCGACAAGCTGTTCGGGCGGATACACGTTGATCGTGCCGAGCACCCGGTGTCCGCGCGTGCCCGGCGCGATCGAGCCGTACTTGCGCTTGACCGCCTCGCGGATGCTGTCCTGGGTCTTGCGCCATTTGGCCAGCGCCGAGGCGTCGTCCATGCCCTCCGACACCAGCAGCTTCATGTCGTGATCGGAAACGCTGTCCAGGCTTTTGGTCGCATGCTCGGCCGCGAGCGGATCCTTGTACTTCTTGTTGCCGCCGGTCCATGAGCCGATGCCCATGAGCGCGACATCCGGGTCGCGCGCCACCACATCCTTGAGGATGACCATCAGCTCTTCGTTGGTGCGCTGCGCCCAGACCGGCAGCGCAATCGCCAGCAGCAGCCCGAAGCAGGCAAACCGGAACAGCGCCGCCCTTGGCGCACGCCGCGCGGCTGCCTCCCCACCCTGGGAGAACCAGGACTGCACCCACAGCAAGGGCTCGTACACGATCATCCTCCTCCCGCTTGCCGCGGCGCTTCCGCCCCCAGCCGCATACGCGCAAGCCGCAGCAGATCCGGCAGACGCACCATCGTGGTCGCGTCCACCTCGACATCGGGGCTCAAGCCCCGTCCCGAGCAGCTCTGCCCATCGGGCAGCAGCACCTCGAGGTTGGTGAAGCGCAGCACCGAGCCATCCGAGAGCCGGGCATCGGTCTGCGAGCTGCACTTGCCGAAACTGTGTCCCCCGATCAGGACGGCGCGCCCATGGGCCTGGAGCGTGCCGGCGAACACCTCGGCTGCGCTCGCGGTATCGGGGCCGATCAGCAGCGCGAGTGGCATGTCGAGCTTTGGCCCGCCCGGCGCCCGGACCTCGCGCGGCGGCGCCGAGCGCGAACGCAAGGTGCCGAGCAGCGTCCCCTGCGGCAGAAAAGCGGCGGCCAGATCGAACGCCTCGTAGAGATCGCCCCCCGGCGCCGCACGCAGGTCGATCACCAGCGCGGGCGGCGCGCCCTCGGAGCGCCCCCGGCCAAGATGGGCCACCGTCGCCAGCGCCGCCGTGCGCGTGATGCTGCCGACGAAGTCGCGTATGCGCAGCACCGGCAGCGCCCCCGCCTCCACCAGTTCCACCTCGAGCGGGGTGAAGCGCGCACGCTCGAGCGTCACCGTCCGGCGGCGTCCGTCGCCATCGGCAAACGCAATGTGCACCCGGCTGTCCACCTCTCCGCGCAACAGCGCGGCCACCTCCTGCACGGCACGGCCACCCAGCGCGCGGCCATCCACCTCGAGCAGCCGCACGCCATCCGGAATGCCGGCGCGATCGGCCGGCCCCCCCTGGTAGACGTCGAGCAACACCGCATCGCCCTGCGGCAGCAGGCGCGCACCGATGCCGCTCGATTCCGCCGCGCCCAGCAGCGGCGAACGATAGGCATCGGCCGCGAAATAGCGCGCGTGGCGATCGATCGCCTGCAAGGCAGCGTCGAATGCGTCGGGCGCCTCCGCCTGCGCCACGGGCACGCGCGCACTGGCATCGAGCCCCGCCAGCCGGGCGAGCGCCCGCTCGTCCGGCGGATCGACGAGCGCGCTCGCCAGCAGGGCACGAATCTCATCCACCGGCGCAGCCAGCACCGTCGTCACGCCGCCCGCCCAAATCAGAAGCGCGGACAACAGAAACGGACGGAGCGTGGCCGAAGGCATCAGCGTGCGAGCTCCAGCTGCATCTTCATGAGCAGGTCGTACTCGCGCTGCAAGGCACGGCGCTGCTCCTCGAGCTGGCTGCGGCGCAGATCGGTTTCGGCGTCGCCCAAGCCGCTGCCTTCGAGCGCGTCGAGCGCACTCGTCTGCTGCGCGCTCTTGCGCTTGAGCTCCGCGAGGCGCGACTGCAGTTCGCCAACGCGCTGCGCATCCGCACCCTGCTGGGTCGTCATCGTGCCGACCTTCTTCTCCAGGCCTGCGATGTCGGCGTCGAGCTTCTTCACCCGCGCACGCTCGGCGGCAAGCTGGCGTCCGGCGTCGGATTTGCGCGACTCGAGCTGGGTCCGCTCCATCTCGAGCCCGCGCTGCGTCTCGCGCAGCTGGGCCAAGCGGTCCTCACGCTCGACCACGCGGGCCTCATAGGCGCCCGAACTCAAGCCCGAAACGCCCCCCAGAAACCCGCCCTCGCGCGGATCGGTGGACAGGTTCGCGCACCCGGTCAGCGCCACGGCCGCTGCAGCGGCGGCCAGCCGAATCGTCGCACTCATACCGAGAGCCTCTGGTCGATGCGAGCGAGCTGGCTGCTGCCCTCACGCAGCTTGTCGAGGTTCTTCTGCAGCTCCGCAACCTCCTTCTCCAGACGTGCGAGGTGGGCATCACCGGCCGGACGGCTCCCGCGCTCCTCTGCGAGGATCGCGTTCTGCACCTCCAGCTCCTTGGCCAGCGTCTGCTCGAGCTTGTTGCTGTCGTCGATGCGCTTCTGCAGATCCGTGCGCTTGGCGACCAGGACCTCCTTTTTCACCTTGCCGCTGTCGTAACGCGCGCGCAGAGTCTTGGTCTCCTTCTCCAGCGCGGCGACCTCCGTATTCAGCTTCTTGTTGTAGGCGACTGCGGTGGCGTTGAACTCATCGGTGCGGGCGATCTCGGCATCGAGAAACTCTTCGGTGGTCGCGTAGGCCTGCTTGCGCTTGGCAACCTCGTTGCCCACCAGCAAGCCGAGCCCGCCACCGACCGCGGCACCGATTGCCGCACCCTTGCCGTCACCACTGACGGCATAGCCGACCACGGCGCCGAGCAGCGCGCCGATCCCGGCGCCCTCGGCCTGGGTGCGCGAAGGGTCGTCCATGTTTGCACAGCCGAACGAGAGGCTTGCCACCAGGGCGGCGATGAGGCTGAGTCTTGCGGTTTTCATGATCTGGATTCTCCTTGTCGAAAGCGTCTGCAACGTTCCTGCTCACGAAGACAACGGCCAGGCGGCCTGCCGTCCTCAACTGTCGGTAAAACCCTTGAAGCGGGCGCGGAAATCGTCCATCCAGCGCTCGGGATCCGCGCGACGCGTCTCCTCGAACACCTTCGCGTGCTGCTTGAGCACCTCGAGCACCGTCCGCTCGCGCCGCGTGGGCTCACGCCCCTCCAGGGTCTGAAAAGCCAGCGCAACGTGCGCCTTGTCGTATTCGCCAAGCTTGGCCAGCTTGTCGCGGTAGCCATCGAGCTGTTCGCGCGCAGCGGTTTCCAGCTCAGCCATCGAGGTCTCGACCGCCTTGACCTGCTCGTCGTAGCGGGTGGACATGGCGGCGAGCTCCTTCGCGGTGGTCAGCGTCACCGCGAGGCGCTCCAGCCTGGACAGGTACACCGACAGGTTCACGCCGTTGCGCGCAGCATCCTGCGCGAGGCCACGCGCGTTCTCGCGCTGCGCGAGCTCAAGCTGCTCGCGCGCCTTGCCCATGGTGGCCTGCACCGCGGCGAGCGGCTCGCGCAGCGCCGCGTTCTCCTTCATCAAACGGTCGAGGATCGGGTCGACCGAATCGATCTGCACCGAGGCCTGCGCGACCAGGTTGTCGAGCGTGCGCCCGACCGGGGTGCTGCGCCGCAGATCGGCGCGGTAGGCTTCGTATTCCTTCTCGATCTGCGCGAACTGGGCGGTGCTCACCACCACGTTGGCACCGATCGCCATGCGCGCACCCGAGTTGAAGGAGCGCCGCTCCTCCATCTTCTTCTGGTCGGCGTTCCATGCGTACACGTCGAGCTCGGCCCGCTGTGCGCTGCGCAACTCGGCCGCGGGCGTGGAAACCGAACCGCCCCGCACCGCGACCCCGCCCGGCTTGCCCTGCCAGATCTCGGGGCGGAACACGCCAGCGCTCATCTCCTGCACGTTGCCGAACAGGTCATGCAGGCCGAAGGCCCCCGCCTTGCGCAGACCGACCGGCCGCAGTTGGTGACGTGCATTGCCCAGATGCCAGGCGTATTCGTTGATCTCACCAGCCGGCATCGGCAGGCGATCGTCGAAGCGTCCCGCTTCGATCGCCTGCAGCCCGCCGCGGGCGGCGTACTCCCACTCTTCCTCCGTCGGCAGCCGAATGAAGCCGGGAACACCCTCAAGGCGTGGCAACCCCTGGACGCGTTCAGGATGCGCTGGATCGAACAACCACTGGTTGTAGCGTCGCATGAAGGCGAGCACGTCCTGATAGCTGACGAAGGCCAGCGGTTTCATCAGCGCGTCCCGCAGCGCCCGCCCCTGCAGCGTCGGGAGCTTCTGGTCCTCGGGGTCGCCGCTGGCGGTCAGCAGCGCCTCCATGCCCATCACGGCCACGAACTGGCCGCGTGTGAGCTCGTACTTGCCGAGCACGATCTCCCATTGCTTGCCATCGGCCGCGGGGAAGGAGCCGCTCACCTGCGTGCGCTGGAGCCCCTCGAAGATGCCGCCACTGGCGTCACCGAGCTGGATGATGCGCGCCCGGTCGCCCCAGAAACCCTCGCCGGGCACGGGAATGCGACGGAAGACCATTTCTGCGCCATCGGGCATCGGCAGCACCAGGTCGCCCTCGGCCGGCTTGGGGTTCCACGCGCTCGGCGCAGCGTCCTGGGCCGCAGCCACAGGCGCACCCAAGGCGAGCGTCAACAGCACCGCCAGCCAGGCAGCACGGCGCTGCAGCGGCTGCCTGGCTCGGGAAGAGTATTGAAGGGCGTTCATGTACGGGCCTCTCGTGAATCGATGCTATTGCTCTCGGATCGCTTCGGCGGGGTCGACCCGCGTCGTCCGCCAGGCGGCCGCCAGCGAGGCGAACGCCGCCAGCGCAAGCGTCACGCCGCCCGCCAGCGGCAGATAGGCTGCCGGCAGGGAGCAGAAGGCTTCACCCGGTGCCAGCTCACTGGCAAAGCTGCGGTCGATCACCTCGGCGAGCAGGCCGTAGCCGGCAAAGGAGGCCCCCAGCCCGAGCGTGGCGATCATCAGCCCCTGTGCAACCGGGAAGAAAAACACATGCGCGCGTGACAAACCCAGCAGGCGCAGCACGCCAAGGTCGCGCCGGCGACGCTCCACGGCGGCATACAGGCTCGCGACCAGCACGGCCGTGCCGCCGCTGATGCTGAGCACGGCGATCAGCCAGAACAGGCGCGTCAGACCGGTGTCGAGCACCTGGATACGCTCGATCGCCTCCACTTCGGCAATCGTTTCAATGCCTTCAGCCGCGAGCGCGTGATACAGGCCCGGCACGTCGTCGATGCTGCGCGCGTAGAGGCGAAAGCCGCGGTAGCCGCCGCGCGCCATCTCGAACCGGCCGCTGCTTGCGTCGAACAGCACCGCCCGCTGACGCGCGGTGCGCAGGATGCCCAGCAGTTCCACCGGCACCACCGCATGATCGAAGCCGCTGTCGCCGACAGGGAGCAGGCTGAAGTCCATGCCGACCACGCCCTCCGCCGACAGGCACACTGCCCCCGCCTGCGCACCCGGCTCCGATTGCGCAGGCCACAGCACGCTGCGCTGGCGCTCCGGCGTGGCCGCCGTCGGGGCGAATCCGCCCCAGGGCGGTGCCGCGACACCGAGGCGGGCCGCCTGCTCCGCATCCACGGACAAGCCGACGAGTTGCAAGGGCTCGCCGCCGGCATCCCGTACCTTCAGGTCGCTGACATAGGGCAGCAGGATGCGCTGCTCACCCCGCAGCTTCTGCTCGATCGCACGCAGGCTGGACACGGTGATGGCCGCCCCGGGCGTATGCAGGTCGTACGCGGCGAAGCCGCCGGAGGGGGTGAAGCCGAGGCGTTCGGCCACCTGCTCCGGTGCAAGTTCGGTGATACGACCGAAGCCGGTATTGATGATGAGCCCGCTGCGACGGATCGGTGACAGCGGAGCATCGAGCAACAGCACCGCGCCATCGAAGCTCAGGTATGGCTCCGGGGTATCTCCGGCCCAACCACGGGCGGGGGCGCCATAGCCCTCCTTGTAGGCTTCGACATCGAGCACGAAGGCGAGCGGCGCATACACCCGCGCCAGGCTGCCGGCGCGCGCGTCGAGCACCGCCGCGACCCGCAGCGCCGCCTGCGCAAGCTCGTTGTGCCCCGCCCGGCTGCGGCTCACCCTGGCCTGCACCACATCACCCGCCTTCACGCCCACGCGCCGCGCCGCCTCCGCGCTGAGAACGAGCTCGTCAGCGCCCGGAATCACCCCGCCATTCTCGAGCAGCAGCGGGTCGCCAGGTGCCGTAGGCACGAGGTCGAGCAGCTCCGGGCGGCCGCCCGTGGCAGGCTCCACACCGAGCACGGAAGACAGGGGCAGGACGGTCGGGGTGAGGAAGGCAATCTCCCCACGTGTCCGCCAGGCCTCGAACCATTCGGGCGGGTATTCGCGTGTCTGCGCAGGGCGGATCTCGCGGAACACGGGGTCTTCAACGAGCCGGTCGCGCAAGGTCTCGATGGTGCCGTGCTTGAGCCCGAGCAGGACCAGCAGCGGCGCAATCACGGCGGCGAGCGCGATCACCAGGCACAGGGTGAGGATCCACTCGTGCCACAGGCTGTGTGCGGCCAGCGACGACACCAGGCGCGCGGGACGGCGCGGACGGGCAGCGGGCGCGGGAGTGGGCGCGGGAGTGGGCGCGGGAGTGGGCGCGGGAGTGGGCATGTGCATCATCGCAGCCGCTCCATGCGCCGGCATAGCGAGCGCGTCACCTGGGCCGAAACCTGGGCCACTTCGAAGCCGTAGATCCGGTCGGCACGTCCGGCGAGCAGCTCGACATCATGCGTGACCACCACCACGGCGACGGTTTCGTCGCGTGCGAGCGCCTCCATGTCGTCGATGATGGCGCGGGCACGCGCCTTGTCGACCGCGGCCGTAGGCTCGTCGGCGAGCACCAGGCGCGGGCCGTGCGCCAGTGCGCGCAGGATCGCAGCGCGCTGGCGCTGCCCGATCGACAGCGCCGAGGGCATGCGGTCGAGGCATTCCTGCACGCCGAGCCGGCTCGCCAGGCGTTCGAGCCGCTCACCCCGCTCGTCCAGGCCCTTGATCCGTCCGGGCAGCGCGATGTTGTCGCGCACCGACAGAAAGGGCAGCAAGCCCCCCGTCTGCAACACGTAGCCCAGGTAATCGCGGCGCAGGCCTGCGAGGGCGGCTTCGTCCGCACGCGCCCACAAGGCCTGCACGTCGAAGCCGCCTGGTCCGTCGCCAGGGTGCAGCTCGAAGCGGCCGACCTCGGTCGGCTCCATCACCAGCGCCAGCATGTCAAGCAGCGTGCTCTTGCCACAACCGCTCTGGCCGACGACGGCGACCAACTCGCCCGCCTCCACGTCGAAGGCGGGCACGGCGAGCTCGAACACGCTCTCGCCCTGGGTGCGCAGCTTTCGCAGTCCATCCATGCGAACCCTGAATCCACCGCTCTTGCGCACAGACATCGCCGCTTGC
This sequence comes from Thauera sp. AutoDN2, assembly GCF_051280715.1. Lineage (NCBI taxonomy): Bacteria > Pseudomonadati > Pseudomonadota > Betaproteobacteria > Rhodocyclales > Zoogloeaceae > Thauera > Thauera sp. AutoDN2. The sequence goes on from NZ_JBNCAR010000014.1 coordinate 56,112, forward strand.
TCCGCTTCGCCCTTCACGCAACCCCGGTGTCCCGTCACGCTCAGGGCAGATAGTCCAGATGCAGGGGATACACCAGCTCCTTGTCCGGATCGGCGTCGTTGAGCCGGAACCAGGCATCCACCTGCTCGTTGATCGCGCGGTACTGCTCGAGCTTGGCGAGGATGCTCCACTCCAGCTTCGAGCGTTGCTCGGCGGTCATGCTGGCGAACATGTCGTCGGTCAGCGAAAGGATGTCGCTGCGGTACGGCAGACTCTGGATGAACGCCGGCAACAGCCCGCTGTCGGCCAGACGCGCACCGGCCCCGATGTCCTCGGGACGTTTCATCGTCTGCCCCGCCACGCCCTGCAGTGCCTCGAAGAACTGCACCTGGGTGACTTCGGCGCGCATCAGCGCCTGCACCACCTGGTCGAGCGCCTGTGCCAGCGAGGAGAGCTGATCGCGCGTCACCAGCACGCGCACGTCCAGCGCCCGGTCGGCCGGATTCACCAGGTCGCGGTCCAGCGCCCAGGCGACGATGTCCTTGGGCGGCGAGGCCTCCTTGCCGATGTACTCGATGAGCGCCGCATCCCACACCTTGCTGAGCGACTCGGGCACCTCGATCGCATCGGCGCCACTGGCCACGCCCATGGCCTCGTCCAGCTTCTGCCCGATGCCCCGGGTGACACGATCGACCAGCGCACGGTATTCCGCTTCCTCGAAGGCATTGACCGTTTCCAGCGCCGACTGGTCCTGCGAGCCGCGCACGCGCGCGAGGTGGCCGAACTGCGCCACCGCCGTCGGGTGGTCTTCCTTCGCACGCGGGTCCTGCAGATGAATGGCGAGCAGGTGCACCTGCTGGTCGTCATACTCGCGGCGCAGGTCGGTCTCGTCCTTGCTGGTCTTGTTTTGCGCGTGGCCCTTGGGGTGGGCGCTGGCGTCACCGACCAGGATCACGAAGCGCAACGCGCCCTCACGCCATTTCGACGAGAGCGCGGTTTCGACGCCGGCGAAGGCCTCTTCGGCGTAATCGAGGCTGCCGACCGCCGTCGCGCGCGCGTCGTTTTCCAGCAGACCGGCGAGCGTGCCGGCATCGACCAGTTCGGGGGTCAGGTTGCGGGTGAGGTATTCGAGCTGGGGCACGGCCTCGAGCGAATCGCGATACACCACCAGGCCGAAGCGCACGCGGTCAGCCTTGTCGCCGGTGAAGCGGCGTGCCATCTCGGCCACCGCCTCGCGAGTCATGTCGATGAAGGGCTGCATGCTGCGCGTGGTGTCGACCACGAACACGATGTCGGCCTTTACGTCTCGCAAGGCCGCACCCGCTGCATCACGCCCCACTTCGGCCTGGCTGCGGTACTCGGGGTTCTCGAGGCTGTCCGCACCCCGGCTGCGTGGCACCGCCGCCGCGAGCTGCACCAGGCGCGCGTCGTCGCCGTTGATCTGGGTCTGCGACCACTGCAGGATCGGCAGCATGTAGAAATTCTGCGTGATGTCGACGAAGCGCTTGGGCTCCATGCTCACCACCGCATCGGGCGTGTTTCCGGCGTCGATCTCCTTGTACAGGGCCTCTGCGCGCCCTGCCATGTCCATGTCGTCGACAATGCCCTGCAGTCCGGTCTGGTCGCGGAACATCAGCACCGGACGGCGGCCTTCGAGCGGGTTGCCGGGGTGGGTGTAGGACAGCAGCAGCGCCTGGCGCCATTCCAGCACGTCACGGGCCTGCATCCAGCCTTCGGCCGCATCACGCGCCGTACCGACGCGGTACCAGCCCTGCGGTTCGGTGGGGTTGCTCAGATCCACCCCCTTGCGCTCGAACACATACAGCGGCTTGAAGGCCGGCAGGTTTGCCCGGACAACGCCGTCTGCGCTGGCTTGCGCCTCGCGGTACAGGCTGGAAAACGGGCGCGGCAGCACCCTCAGCGGCAGTTGGGTGACGGTCTCGATACAGGGTCCGGTACCCTCGCACTGGACGCCGTCGGCCACCACGGGCGCCGTCCCGGACTGAACTGCGGACGCGCCTTCCAGCGCATCCGCGCCCGCGGCGGGCGCATGGCCCTCCTTGCCCTCCAGCGCAGACAGCTGCGCAGCAGCCAGACCACTCGCACACAGGGAAACGACGGCAACGCCCCAACGCAAGCGGCGGGCTACACGACGAACGGTTTGTCGGCTCATGACGGCATTCACTCTCATGACATGAGGCATCGATGACGCCTCGATCAAAACAAGCCACCCAATTCGGGCACAACCCGCGCAGAACAACGGAAAACGGGCTCACCGCCATTCTTTCACGTACGGACGATGCGATTCGTGATTCAAGCCACAGTGCCGCGAAAAATAGTGGGGCCGTTGCAAGGCCAAACACCGAAAATGAGGCAAGCCGACCGACGGCACTCAATCAAGAGGTCAAGACCATGCCCGACCGCCTCATCGCTCCCTGCTCCACCTCCTGTCCCACCCCCCGCCCCACCCGAGCGCAAAGCGGGCTGCTGCCACGCCCGCGGCGCACGCTCCTGAGCCTGGCGACCAGCGCGTGCCTGGCCACTGTTCTGATGAACAGCCCCGCCACGCTGGGCCAACCCGCTGCACAGGGCGCCGGCGCGGGCGAGCGCGCCATGCAGGGTCAGCAGGACACCGCCGGTGCACTGCGCGATCTCGTTGGCCGCGACGCCCTCACGGTTCGCGCGCTGGTCGCCTTCAACCGCATCCCCGCCAGCGTCCTTGCACCACTGGCCGGACTACGTGCGCGCGGCATCGATGTGCTCGGCGCATCCCCCGAAGCCCTCGCCCGCATGCTTGACGATCCAGCGCTCGATGCCCATCAGCGCACGGCGCTCGGCAAGGCGCTGGAGGTGATCCGCGAGGTCGAAACCGAGGCGGCAGGCGGCAACGCCAGCACAGCCCCGGCCCCTGTCGCCCTGGCCTTGACCCGCCCGCTGCCTCCACCCCTGCCCCCCTTCGCCATGCCCACGGCGCTGCCCATGGTCGAACTCGGCAGCGCGCAGTATGCAGGCATGATCACCACCGCCAAGGAAGCCACCCTGGCCCTGATGGGCCCACTCTCACAAGCGGACGCAGCACGTGTCGAGCAGCGCTGGGCGGGGTACTACGCCTTTCCCGCAGACGACATCCTGCAGTACTTCCGTCGCGCCACACCCATCCTGTCCGAGCTGCTGAACATCCGTGAAGCGATCGCACTCACGGCAGCCGCCTTCGACGACGCCTGGGCCGAAGCGAACCTGGCGGCCCAGTACGAGAACGAAGCCTACGCCGAAGCCGCACTGACGCAGGCCGCGCTGCTGAAGGACTACCTGGTCGCCCTCGAGGCGCGCGCGCAGAAGCTCGCCGAGGCCATGCAGGCCCTCGCCGAAGCGCCGGACCCGATCGCCGCTCAGGATGCCGCCGCAACCGGTCACCGCAAGGCCACCGACACCCTGCTCGGCCTGCTCACCCCGGCAACAGGCCCCGAGGGTATCTGGTTCGGCGTGTACCAGAACGAAGAGGACCTGTGGATCGACGATCTCGTCGAGCAACCCCTGCTGTTCGTCGTCTACGCCGTTGGCCCGGCCGCCGCGCCGCGTTACCGGGCCCTGTCCCTGGACGCCGAGAAGTACGACGAGAAAACCGACCCGTACATCGACGTCCTCGAGATGCACGAGGACGATGGGCTGCCCATGCCCTCGCTGCTGCCCTACCTTAAGGGTGGCGAGATCCGGCAAACCTTCGAGTTGTCCGACACGGACGAGGACGGCGAAACCAGCACCTGGACCACGACCGTCAAGGCCCGCGCACTGTCCGAAGGGCAGGCGGTGCAGTATCCCGAATCGCTTGAACTCTCCCGTGTGGCGGCAGCGAGGGACGCAACGATCGCACGGTCTGCAAAGGAGCGCGCACAGGAAGCCGCCGCCGCACAGCAGGGCGGCTCGGGCGGTGATGACCCGGTCGCCGCTGCCGGGCAGGCCATCGAGCAGAATGTCCTGGCGCTTGGGGCAGCGGTCGGGGACGCCGTCATCAAGGGTTTGACGAAGTCACAGTACGAAGACATCGCACGCCACCATGCGCTCACGCCCGCCTTCGTGGCTGCAGCGCGGCAATGGCTGCAGGAGCGCCCCTTCTCGGAAGACACGACCCTGGCAGAGGACAGGGCACGCCTTTCCGCCCTGGTCGCAGCGCGCGACGGTGGCGGGGCCGCCGTCCAGCGCGCGCCGGCAGTCGCCCCTGCCGCAAGAGAAGAGCCGTCCCAGGCAGCAAAGGACGCCGCCGCCGAGGCGAGCGCGAAATCCGAAGCCGAAGCGAAGGCCGAAGCCGAGGCCCAGCGCGAGCGCGTCGAGTTCCACCGTCACAACATCCGCTTCGTCGAGGCCAACCTCGCGCGCGACCGCACCGAGCTGGCCGCCGAGACCGACCCCGAGCGCCGCGCCGCGCTCGAGTTCCGCATCGTCGGGGCACTCTCCGACATCCAGGCCGAGAAGGACCTCATCGCCTCGATCGAGACCGGCGAGCTCGTGCGCACCCGCTCGCCCTTCGACGACTACGCCCACGCCGGCTTCATCGCCAGCATCCGCGACAACCAGCAGCGCATGGAGCGCTTCCAGCGCGGCACGGCCTCGCTGTTGAAGCTCGCCTCCATGCTGCCCGGCGAGGAAGGCGAAAACGCGCGCGCCTTCGTCGAACGCCAGCTCACCCCCGAGGTGCGCACCACGATGGACCAGGCGGCGATCCAGCAGATCGCCGATGCGCTCGGCAAGAAGGTGCAGGGCCACTACCTCGGCCAGCAGGCGAAGGACGAGGAAGCGGCCGCGCTGGCGAACTTCGGGCTGGAGGCATCCGAGAACATCAAGACCGCCGCCGACTCCGGCATGATGGTTGCCTCGCTCTTCGGCGGACAGGCGGTGGACACCGCCTACCAGGCCGTCACCGGCTACATCGAGGGCGGCCCCACCGAGGCCGTGCTGCGCACTGTCAGCAGCATCGGGCCGCGCACGGGCGCGGCGGTCGAGGCCCTGCGCGGCTACCGCGAGGGCGGGCTCGCCGAGGCGGCAACACGCGGCAGCATCTCCTTCATCACTTCGAAGGGCATTGAATATGGCATGGGCAAGGTCGTGGCTCGCGCCGGGCGCGGCGGGGTCGATGCCGACGGCCCCGCCCCCACCGCCAGGGCCAAGCCCAAGGTCGCCGACGCTGCGCCGCCTTCGAAAACGGGAACGAGCGATGCCGCGCCCGCCCCGATCGGCCCCACCGCCTTCGAGCGCGAGGCGCAAGCGCAATTCAACCGCGCGCGCAAGGAAGGCGAGGCCCTGGTGCAGGACCTGCGCACCGCCCAGCAGCGCCTGGCCGAAGCCGGCAGCGCCGGCCGCCCGGCCGCCGAACTGGCGCAGATCCAGAAGGAGATCCGCGACAAGGTCACGGCCATCAACGGCAACCCGAACGCAAAGAACTACCTCAAGTACAAGGGCGACCCCACCACCCAGCGCATGTATGTGCTGCAGCTCGAGTCGGTACACGGCGACGTCGAGCGCCAGTTCCACCAGATCATGCGCGATCGTGGCTGGAACCAGCAGGCGCTGAAGGAGATGCGCAACGCTGCCAGCGCAGGCTCGGTGGGCATGGACTTCGACATCGGCCTCGACGAGGCGGCGATGAAGTCGCTCACCCGCAACGGCGACCCCGCCAAGCTGCACACCTGGCAGACCGAGGCGCAGGAGGCCTGGGAAGCGGCCTACGCCAAGATCACCGGCCGCAACGCCGAGCTCGCCTGGGAGAATGTCACCACCAGCAAGCACCTCGAGAGCTACCGCGACACCGCCTGGCTGGGCAAGGACAAGTCGAAGGTCAGCAAGGCATGGGGCCAGCAGGCCGCCGATGTCACCCGCTACAAGAGCTGGCACATGCTCGAGGAGGCGCCTAACCTCAGCCACTTCGAGCGCCTGCAGGAGGTCAGCCGCGGCGCCGCCAAGGACTTCGACACCAAGGTCGCCCCCATGCTCGACCGCATCAAGCCGACTGCGGGCAGCGCCGACCACTTCAAGACCTCACGCCAGCACTGGCAGGAGGTGCGCCAGGTGCTGGCCGACTTCGGTAACAACACCATCGACCCCATCACCGCCAACCGCCGCATCCGCATGCTCACCGGCGGCAAGGACATCCCGCAGGTGGTCGACGAGATGGCGATGCTGATGGAGGCGGCAATCAAGTTCGGTCCGGGCGGCTGAGCTCCCGGCGCGCGGCCTCCATCGCCGTGCGCACGAAGCGCGTCTTCGCCTTCGCGTAGGCGACGCGGTCGTCGGGGTGCTCGGCCGCGATGCGCTGCTTCAGCGCGCCGTATTCACGCACCGCCTCCGGGTGGGCGCGCAGGTAATCGCGGAACAGCAGACGCGCCCATTCCGACGAGCCCGGCTCCAGGCAGTGAATGTGATGCGTGCGCCGCCCCGCCGCATCACGCCGGATGAACCACGCGTACGCGATCCCCGGCAGCCCGCGCTCGCGGTCGCGCCAGAAGAACTCGTAGCCCTGTCGCTTCAGGATAGGCGCAATACGCTGCACCACATCGGCCATCGAGCGCACCTCGACCAGCAGGTCGATGATCGGCTTCGCCGCCAGGCCCGGCACGGCGGTACTGCCGAAGTGCTCGATGCGCCCGATCAGTTCCGCCGGCAACTGCGCCCGCAGCCGCGCCGCCTCTTCCTCGAAACGCGCTGGCCAGGCGGGATCGTAAGGCACGATCTCGACCCGCTCCTGCAGCGCGCGTTGGACATGGCGGGGTTTTGCGCTCATGTAGCAATACCTAGGGCTTGGCTGCCCGAGCCGCTGCATTCTTGGCTGCTCGGGCCGCGTTGGCCTTGGCCGCCCGAGCCGCGACCGCCTCTTCGATGGCGGTCGTCACCTTCCTTTCGCCCGCAGCGACAACCTCCGCAGCGCAGCCCGTCCAAATGGCGGGATCAGAAGGCAGCGGGAACCGCAGGCAACCATAACCCGACACGATGCAAGGCTCCCCCGGACGTTGACAAACATAGCGTTTGTCATAGCTCCCCCAGGTATCGGGATGATAGAAACGGGACGTCTGGGGGCTGCCCCACCCCGCCTTCGCGCACAGACAGTTCAGGAAGGCTTTCGGAGGCTGCACCCCAAGCACCTCCAGGATCTGTTTGAGCCGATCATGATCGAGACCGAGAATCGGATTCATCGGGGATGCCTTTCCTGCCGTTGCGGGCTGCAAGGGCTTGCCCGCCTGCTCGCATTCGCCGCGAACGACATGAATGACATATTTCTTCAACGTCGCCTGCTCAACCTGCAGCCTCGCAATGTCCTTCAGCGCGCGTGCCACCTTACCGGTGTGATCGGCGATCACCTTGTTCTGCGCATCCTGGTAGCGTTGCAGTTCCTCACCCCACTCACGGACGAACACGTTCTTTGCATTCGCCAGTTTGGCGACGAAGGCCGGCTCTTCGAGCCGGAATCTGTTTCCACCCGCCTCTCGCCGGATCGCATCGACGGCATCGGCGTGGCGTTTCTCGATGTCAAGACGGGCCTGGCCATGGCGCAGATCAACCCGCATCATCTGATCGTCGAGCCCCGCCTTCGCAGCCTCGATCTCGGCCAACAAGCTCGCGCTCAAATCCACGCGCGCCTTGTGCTGCGCCTTGAGATCGGCATCGGTCCATTTCTTGTCGCTTGCCTCGCGCCAGGCCTTGTAGGCCCACACCCCGCTCTCGCTTTCGACCGTACCCACGAAGTGGCGCTTCATGATGTGCCAGCTGTCCACGGCGTCGGTCAGAGTGCCAATCGGGCCGAAGTGATCATCCACCTTGAACAGGTAATCAAGCAGCGATGTCGACACCCCCACACCGTCGGGCAGTATCCATTCGGCGGCGATTTCGAGCGCCATGACGCCTGGATTTTCGACTTTCTCAAGGGCCGCCTCGATACTCGTCTCCGCGCGACGCGAGTCCAGATAAAGAGCAGTCTCCAAGGCGGACAAGCAGGGATCCTTGACGGTCTTCAGGCGGGTCGCCACCTCCTGGAGCGTCTCTGCGCTATAGGCCCACGGGTCGGCGACCTTCGGCATGGCATAGCCCTTCTCGCGCGCCTCCCGCAGTTGGGCGGCGACCGTATCACGCAACCCATGCAGATCCTGTGCCCAGCCCTGCCCCACCATCATCACCAGGCCGAGCGCAAACAGAATGCTTGCCACGACACCGCGATACGTCTGCATGCTCACTTCTCCTGCGCGTCGATAAGGAGGTCGAGATACGCCTCGGGATCGAAGTCCTGCAGATCCACCAGTTCCATCCTTTCAAGGGCCGTCATCCCGCCAGGCGTAACCCACTGCCCATCCACCTGCCGCAACGCCATCCGTACGGGCCCGTTCCCGGCATCCGAGCGCGACTGGATGGCCATGGAGAGCTCGGCCCCTTTGGCGATGCCGATGAATCCGGTGCCGCGCATCGTGGTCACGCCCGGCAGATCGGCCACCACCGAGCCGGGCGACAGGTCGATGGTGAGCATGCCGTCCCATCTCGCCATCACCTCGGCCGGAATCCGGCGGCTCCAGTAGGCGTAGTAGTCACGGGTCAGCGTCAGCACATAGCTGCCCGCGTCACGGCCCTCGGCGGTGCGGACCAGGGAGAGGGCGAGCAGGCTTCCCTTCTGCATGTCCGCCACCCGGTCGGGGGACAGCATCACCTGCGCGCCGTCGGTCGCTGCAGGATCAAAGCGAAGGACCAGGCGATAGGGTGTGCGCAAAATTCGCTGGTCCAGACGGGCGACCGGCGCGGGCGACAGGATGCCTGCCCGCCCGCCAGAGAAGCCACGCTCGACCGCCACCGTCAGCCCTTTGTCCGGATCCAGGTGTCCGAATTTGGCGAAATCGACGCCCGCAAGGCCGAACGGCTCCCAAGGTGCAGCCGCATCGGGGAACAGGCGGGTGACCGGCAGCGGCTCGAAACCGGGCGCAGGCAGTGGCTGCGCAGGGTTCTGACCCGGCGTCCGGGTCATCGAGATGCGTTTCAGCACCATCGACACGGGATGCGCCCGGTCATCGGCGAGCGCGAGGATGAAGAGCCGCAGCCCCTGCCCGGTCCGGGTATCGCGCCACGGTGCAAGATCGGTCGGAAAACCCTCGGCGATCACGCGAACGCCCTGCGGCGTGAGCTCCAGTTCGACGACCGCGGGCATGTCCGCCGGGGTCGCGTCGAGGCGCGCCTCCTCGCGGTCGAGCCAGCGCGAGGCACGAGTCGTGCCATCCGGCGCACGCACCCAGTCCAGTACGAAACGCGGCGGGTTCGGACCACCGTCCGAGAGGCTGTGCGGCGTCGCCAGCCCCAAGCGGAAGCCACGGGTTTCGGCGGCGTCGAACTCGAATCGCAGGCGCACGCTGGCCCCCGGACCAAAGCGGTCGAGCCAAACCACGGGTTCCGGGGCATAGATCCCGAGCAGGTTCTTGCCGTCGCCTTTCTCCGACACAACGCGCAGCCCTTCCCGGAGGCTTAGCTTCTCCGGCGCAATCCCGCCTCGCGGCGACCCGTGACGCTGAAAATGCGGTGCCATCGTGCGTCCGTCGAACAGCGTGAGCGTCAGCGGCTCATTCTCCAGCAGCACACCCGGATCGTTGGGCACAAAACGCACCGTGTCCAGCCTCACCGTCCGCAGATCGAGGCGTGCAGGCGCACGTGCGTCGGGCGAACTTGCCGAGATCTGCAAGTGAAGATCCGTCGCGACCGGCGCCTTCGCCATCCGGCCTTCGATGAGGACGCGCCCGTCCCCGTTGCCGACCAGGATCAGTCCGTCCGGCCGAAGCTCCAGCGTCAGCCCGGCCAGAACGCCCGGATCGTCCAGCTTCAGCCGGGTCTGAACCTGGCGTTGTACTGCTAGCACCAGATGCGGCGCGCCATCGGCCGTCTGCTCCACCGCAAGCCAGATCTCGTGCACGGACCAATCCCATTTCCCCAACTGCTCGCCAGGCACCAGCGCGAACACCACGTTACGCACGGTCTCCACGTCGAAGTCGAAGCCGAGCCGCACGACCTGATCGCCACCCGCTGGCGGCAGCTTCACCACCGGCGCCACCGTCTTCAGCCCGGTCGTCATCGCCCCCGAAGGCGACGCCACAGCCACGCGCAAGGCCCCGCCCTCCACGCGCGCGAAGGCATCGAAGTCTCCACCGCGGACGGCATGGGGCTGCCAGGCCTCGGTCATCTCGCCCTTGAAGAGCGGCTCGGCCTGCACGCTGGCAGGCGCGAGCGCGACAGCGGCCGGGCTGGCTCCTGCCCCTGCCCCTGCCGCCTCCTGCACCCGATGCAGAATCGCGAGCGCCTCTTCGAGTGCCGCGCGCTGCCGCGCATCGAGCGCGAGGGCGGGGTCTTCGAGCATGCGGGCGAGAGCTTCCGGCGTGGCCCCGAGCACATCGACACCGCCCGCCCCCAGGCCGGACAACGAGGCCAGTAAGCGGGTGGGGATGCGTCCAAAGGCCGCCACCGCGCGCACCGTGAGCTTGCCGCTGCGCACCAGTGCCTCCAGCGAAGCGTCGCCGGCCTGCGTGCCGGGTGGATTCGCGCCCACGCCGCGCACCCCGAGCGCCTCCTCAGCGAAGGCTGCAGGCCCCGTCATCAAGACAGCCAGCAAGCAGGCAGGGAGCAAGCGCGCAAGCGGGCGCAGATCGATCTTTCTGGGTACTTCGGGTGTGTCGGACAAGACTCTCACCTCGCTGTCCGCAGTGGCGGCGTACGGATGTCGGGCAGGAACACTGCGCTTTCGCCGTAAGCATGGATCGGAACTGCGTTTCGCGCCGTGGCCTGCTTCACGGATGGCACCCGAGTCAGTCGAGTGCAGCCCACCTCGCATTCAAGTTCTCCGCCACCGCGCAAGAAATCGTGGTCTGGCACCAATGGCACTACTCCCACTCCCTTCTTCTGTTGCACGCGTAAGAGCTACGCTTCTAGCGTACAATCCAGCCATGGTCTTTGTTGAGCTCCCCATCTTTGTCCGCTGTGCCCAAGATCTGTTTTCGGACGATGATCTGCGCGAACTGTAGCTGACCTTGCTGGAAAACCCGGTCGCTGGGGATCTGATTCCTGGCGGTCGCGGTCTGCGCAAGTTGCGGGCACCACTGCAAGGCCGAGGAAAACGAGGAGGAGCCAGGGTGATCTACTACCACTGGGTCAGCCACGACCAGTGCTACCTGGTCTACGCCTACGCGAAGAACGTGGCGGCGGACCTGACCAAGGATCAGTTACGACGTTTGGCCGAGTGGATGGATGTTGAGGTGAATCATGAATGACAAGCAATTTGACGAACTGCTGGACAGCGTTCGTGACATGGGTCGCCACATGCGGGGCGAAGCCGTCCCCGGAGCGATCACGCGGGAGTTTCCCGAGCCCGACGTCAAGGCGATCCGGGAGCGGACTGGCTTGAGCCAGACCCGCTTCGCCTACCTGATCGGCGTCAAGCCCAAAACCTTGCAGAACTGGGAGCAGCACCGTGTGCGCCCGGCTGGCCCGGCGCGTGCGCTGCTGAAGATCGTCGAAGCCAACCCCAACGCCCTGTCGGTCCTTCACATCTGACGTGGGAAGGTCGTAGCACAACCCGGCCGCAGTCATTGCGGCCTGCAGCGCGTAACCGCGCCACCAATATCCTTCGGACGCCGCCGGCCGATCACTGACGCCTCCCGCGCCTCACCCCACCACGAACGCTGCGCGACGCCGCCGGCGGTCGTGGCGTTTCAGGCGACGCCGCAGGGGGCAGGCGATGAGCAAACGAAAGACCTGACCCTCGGCCCTCCCCATTTTCCATTTTCTAAACTACAATTGTGGTAAATAAATTCCAGTGGAGATGGCGATGAGCACCGTGTCCGTGCGTATCGACGAGAGCCTGGTCAGTGCCGCACGCGCTGCAGCCAAGGCCGAGTTCCGTACCGTGCAAGGCCAGGTCGAGTTCTGGGCCAAAGTGGGTCGGGCTGCGCTCGACAACCCGGATCTGCCGGCCTCGTTCATTGCCGAGAGCCTGATGAGCATGGCCGAGCCGCGTGAGGACAGCACCGTCTTCGTCCCGCGCTCGACAACCAAGGCATGAGATGGGACGTCCGGCAAACGCGGCGTTTTGCTCGCGTCTACAAGAAGCTGCACGACAACATGTTGACAGAGGTCGATGCGGCCGTCGAAGCGGTCGCCCAGAACCCTGACAGCGGCGAAAAGAAGAAAGGCGACCTCGCGGAATTGTGGGTCTACAAGTTCCGCTGCCTCGGCCAGTTGTACCTGCTGGGCTACACCCGCGATGACGGTGTTCGATTGGTCTATCTGGAGGCTGTCGGTCCGCACGAGAACTTCTACCGCGACTTGAAGCGCTGAGGCGGCCGAAGAAGGCCGCCTGGAAGGCGAGATCGGTGTGCTCACACGCCTGCTCACCCGCCGCTTTGGCGCCCTGCCCACCTGGGCGAAGATCCGCCTGAACGCCGCCACCGAACAAGCGCTCGCAGAATGGACCGACGCCGTCCTCGACGCCGCCAGCCTAGTCACGGTTCTCGGCCCACCGCCGGCCGATCACTGACAACCGCCGAACCTCCCCCAGCACGACCCCACGATCGCCTCGCGACACTGCTGGCGGCCGTATCCTGAACTGAGCCCTGACCTACGAACGGTTGAGCACGGTCAGCAGTTGCTCCACACAGTCCTGCGGGCTGTGCTTGGCAGTCAACAACCGCACTTCAGGCGTCTCGGGGGGCTCATAAGGACTGTCGACGCCGGTGAAGTTCTTCAACTCGCCCTTGCGCGCCTTGGCGTACAGACCCTTCACGTCACGCTCCTCGCACTCGGCAATCGGCGTATCGACAAACACTTCGATGAACTCCCCTTCCTCAAACAGCTCACGCGCCATGCGCCGCTCGCTGCGAAAGGGGGAGATGAACGCCGCCAGCACGATGATGCCCGCATCCACCATCAGCTTCGCCACCTCAGCTACCCGACGGATGTTCTCCACCCGGTCGGCTTCGGTAAAGCCCAGATCGCGATTCAAACCGTGGCGCACGTTGTCGCCATCGAGCAGATAGGTGTGTTTACCCTCCGCGTGCAGGCGCTTTTCCAGCAGGTTGGCAATCGTCGACTTCCCGGCTCCTGACAGCCCGGTGAACCAGATGCACTTTGGCGTTTGATTCTTCAGTGCGGCCCGGGAGGCCTTGTTCAGTTCCAGCGCCTGCCAGTGGATGTTGCTGGCGCGGCGCAGCGCAAAGTCGATCATGCCAGCACCCACAGTCTCGAAGGTCCGCTTGTCGATCAGGATGAAGCTACCCAACACCCGGTTCACGCCGTACGGCTCAAACACCAGCGGCACACTGGTCGACAGGTTCACCGTCGCGACCTCGTTCAGCCCCAACGTCTTGGCGGCAAGGTGCGCACCCGTATTCACATCCTCGCGGTACTTGATCTCCGTTACAGTGGCCGTCACCTCCTTCGTCGCAAGCTTCATCAGGTAGGGCCGCCCCGGTGTCATCGCGTGCTCGTGCATCCACAGCAAACGCGCCTCGAACTGGTCGGCCACCTCGGGTGGGTTCTCAGCCGCGACCAGCACGTCACCCCGGCTGGCGTCCACCTCTTCGGTCAGGGTCAGGGTAATGGCGTCGCCACGATGACCGACTTCAACTTCGTCGAAGCCGACAATGACGGCCTTGACCCGGGTCTGGACACCCGAAGGCAGCACGCGCACCACGTCACCCGGGCGCACCTGGCCCTCAGCGACTCGACCGCAGAAACCGCGGAAGTCCAGATTCGGGCGATTGACCCACTGCACCGGCATCCGGAAGGCATGGCGGTCACGGGTGTCACGCACGTCCACTGTGTCCAGGTAAGTCATCAGGCTCGGACCGTCGTACCAGGGGGTGTGCAAACTCACTTGCAGCACGTTGTCACCGTCCAGGCCCGAAAGCGGAATCGGTTGCACGCTGGCAAAGCCCAAACCGGCGGCAAACGCCCGGTAGTCGGCAACGATGGCATCAAACGTGGCTTGGCTGAAATCCACCAAGTCCATCTTATTCACTGCGAGTACTACGTGGCGTATGCCCATCATCGCCGCAATACGGCTATGGCGCCGGGTCTGCGTCAACACCCCCTTGCGCGCATCGATCAGGATCACAGCGAGGTCGGCGGTGGAGGCGCCAGTGGCCATGTTGCGGGTGTACTGCTCATGGCCCGGGGTGTCAGCCACAATGAAACGGCGTCGGTCGGTGGCGAAGAAGCGGTAGGCCACGTCGATGGTGATACCTTGCTCACGCTCGGCCTGCAGGCCATCCACCAGCAGCGCCAGGTCCATCCTTTCGCCTTGGGTGCCATACTTTTTCGAATCACTCTCCAAGCTGGCGAGTTGGTCGTCGAAGATCGCCTTGCTCTCGAACAGCAGGCGGCCGATCAGCGTGCTCTTGCCGTCGTCCACACTTCCGCAGGTGATGAAGCGCAGTGTTTCCTTGTTACGCTGGCCATCCAGAAACGCGGCGATGTCTTGTGCTTTGAGGGTACTCATCAGAAGTAGCCCTCCTGCTTCTTCTTTTCCATGGAACCTGGCACATCCGAATCAATCAGCCGGCCTTGTCGCTCTGAACTGCGGGCGTTGAAGGTTTCGGCAATCACCGCTTCAAGCGTGTCTGCACCGCTCTCGATCGCAGCAGTCAGCGGCCAGCAGCCCAGGGTACGGAAACGCACCTTACGCATTTCCACCTGCTCATCCGGCGCAAAAGGAAAGCGCTCGTCGTCCACCATGATCCACTGCCCCCCGCGTTGAACCACCGGGCGCTCAGCAGCCAGGTACAAGGGCACGATGGGGATGCTTTCCTCGTGGATGTACTGCCAGATATCCAACTCCGTCCAGTTGCTGATCGGAAACACACGGATGGTTTCATCCGGTTGGATGCGGGTGTTGTAAAGGCTCCACAGCTCTGGGCGCTGCGCCTTCGGGTCCCAGCGGTGGCCTGGTGCGCGAAAGCTGAACACGCGCTCCTTGGCGCGGGACTTTTCCTCGTCGCGGCGCGCCCCTCCGAATACCACGTCAAAGCCGTGAGCATCCAAGGCCTGTTTGAGAGCCTGGGTTTTCATCACATCGGTATGGTAGTTGCTGCCGTGCGAGAACGGCCCTACGCCCTCGGTCAACCCTTGCGGGTTGGTGTGGGTGATCAGTTCCATACCCGACTCCTTCACCATGCGATCGCGGTGCGCGTACATGGCGGCAAACTTCCAGCCGGTGTCCACATGCAGCAGCGGAAACGGCGGCGGACCAGGGTAGAAGGCCTTGCGGGCCAAGTGCAGCATGACCGAGCTGTCCTTGCCGACGGAGTACATCATCACCGGGTTGCGCGCAGTCGCCACTGCCTCGCGGATGATTTCTATAGATTCGGATTCGATAATCTTCATGTGCAAGTACCCGTTCATGATGGACTTTGCTGCGGACTTGCGAGCGTCGCACCCCGTAGCCTACCTCTTACATCCAAAGCTGCGTACGCAGGGCATCCACGGCCACATCCCACACCTCATCGCTTACCACCCGCACCACTTTGCCCTGCGGTACAAGCGTTCAGCCACCGGCAATATCCCACGCTCAACGCGGCAAGACCGGCAAGGTTTGCCGAATTGGCACCAATAAACCGGCATTTTCCGGCCTTTGCGCGCCTCGCCGCCCCACTAGAATCGGTCTCGTCTGCTTGGCACGATATTCGCTAAGAGACTGCCAAGCACGACCACGTTCTGCCCCGGATCTGGCATTCCGACAACGCTGGCCGTACTGCAAAACGCAACGGACACCCTCGGAGATCAATCATGGCTCAAGTCATCAACACCAACGTTCAGTCGCTCAATGCGCAGCGCAACCTGAATACCTCAGCCGGCTCGCTCGCGACCTCGCTGCAGCGCCTGTCCTCGGGTCTGCGCATCAACAGCGCAAAGGACGACGCGGCGGGTCTGGCGATTTCGGAGCGCATGACTTCGCAGATCCGCGGACAGGATCAGGCCCGGCGCAACGCCAACGACGGCATCTCGCTTGCACAGACGGCTGAAGGCGCCTTGCAATCCGCGGGTGATGTGCTGCAGCGCATCCGCGAACTGGCGGTGCAGTCCTCAAACGCTACCAACTCCGCGTCCGACCGTCAGGCGCTGAATGCCGAGGTGAATCAGCTCACGGCCGAACTCGACCGCATCGCCAAAACGACCGAATTCAACGGCTCCAAGCTGCTCGACGGCACCTTCGGCACCGCAACCTTTCAAGTCGGCGCCAACGCAGGTCAGTCGATTTCAGCGACGACCGCAAACTTCTCCACCAACCAGTACGGCAACTACCGGATTGGCTCTACGGTGGCCGCGGACGCAGGCGCCAAGGGCGACCTCACCACGGGCAGCACCGCAAACGCGATCGCCTCCAACGCGGCGGCAACCAGCCGTGTCGCCGGCGGTGCAATCACCATCAGCGGCGCCACCGGTTCGGCCGCAGTCACGATCACCGGGGGAGATTCCGCGAAGAAAGCGGCTGAACTGATCAACGGTCAGACCGGCACTACTGGCGTCAAGGCCTCGGCCAAGACCGAGATCGACGTGACCGCGATGGCGGCCAACACGTCGTACAAGTTCGACCTCACCTCCGACAACTCGACTGCAGTTACCGTCTCCTTCACCTTGGGCGCTGCGGTGGATAAGGACGGCTTGGCATCCGCCGTGAATTCCTTCAACGATATCGCCTCCAAGACCGGCGTTACTGCCCGCGTCAACGATGCTGGCAATGGCATCACGCTACTGAATGCAAGCGGCGAAAACATCACCATCGCGAACGCGGCGAGCGGCTCGGCGACCGCGACCGTCGGCGGCACCTCGACAGCCGCAGGAGCGACCGCAGTCGCCACAGGCCAACTGATCCTCGACTCCGAAAAATCCTTCAGCGTTGCTGCTGCAAACACGACCGATTTCTTCACCGCAACGGCAGCCGCAGGTCAGTTGCAGAAGGTCAGCGATCTGGATGTGAGCTCGGTCGATTCTGCGCAGCGAACGCTAGCGATGGTCGACTCCGCACTCGCAGCGGTCAACGGGCAGCGCGCCAAGTTCGGCGCCCTCCAGTCCCGATTTGAAACCACTATCGCAAACCTGCAGATCTCGTCTGAAAACCTGTCGGCATCGCGCTCCCGGATTCGGGATACCGATTTCGCGGCCGAGACCGCGAACCTGACCCGCGCGCAGATCCTGCAGCAGGCAGGTACGGCGATGCTATCCCAGGCCAATGCGCTGCCGCAGCAGGTTCTATCGTTGCTACAGGGTTGATCCGAGCACCTGCGCAACTTATCAAAGAAGGCCCGTTCGCACGGGCCTTATTTTCATGCCGAGGGGCTTTACAATTCGACTTGACGCACAGCGCTTGCAACCCCGAATATACTCGCGATTCCCGAAATCCATCATAGATAGAAGCACGGATTTCCCAGTTCTATCGAAGTTGCGGTGATTCCCAGAGTTGTATTGGAATCGCATTCACGATTGAACCCGAGATCGATTGAGTCGACAAGATGCACTCTTCTAGGAAGCGTCGCTGCGTCCTTCATATTGGGACATCCAAGACTGGATCCCCCATTGACAGCGCGCCTCGAAAAACTGCGCATGGTCTGCCACACCGTTTCACGAGTACGTTGCGTCGGGTTTGACAACACTGGCGCCTATTGCACCCGCACTCAGTTCTTTGATGCCGATATACACTGCGCTTCTTTAAACATTAATTACGATTCCAGAATCTCTCACGGACACCCCACTTTTTCCGAGATGCTGCTTAGGCTCCATAGGTCAACTTGGCATACTCAACCGCGACGGGATGATGGTCTCTTCCACGCCATCGAAGAAACTCAAAAGGGATTGGCACCAATGCGGCATACGATGCAGTTGGCATACACACTCCCAGCCGAACACGCTCACAAACTGGGCAGGGGCATCGTGTTCCTGCTCGGCCTGCCACGTTCCGGCACAACGCTGTTGCAGCGCCTGCTGGGGGAACATCCGGAGATTCACACCACGGCCGAGCCGTGGCTTCTGCTCCCTGTCAGCACCCTGCTCTCACCAAGGCTGGTCACCGCTGATTACGACACCGTGCTCGCGGCACAAGGCGTAGAGGAATTCACTCTGGAACTCCCCGGGGGCAAGGCCACGCTGCTCGATGGACTACGACAATTCGTAGCAGATCTGTACGGTCAATGCCGCACCGCAAGCGGCGCAACCTACTTTCTCGACAAGACCCCCCGTTATCACTACATCATCCCTGAACTGCGGCAGCTCTTTCCACTGGCAAAGTTCGTCGTTCTGCTCCGCAATCCACTCGGCATTCTGGCTTCCGTGGCCGAATCCTGGTTCAACGGCAGCGTCGAACACGCGCTCGCCAGCCCGCACCACCAGCGCGATCTAACCCGCGGGTTCGAGCATCTGGCCCAGGCTTTGCCCTTACTCGGTCACCAGGCCCATACCCTGCAGTACGAGACGCTGGTCAAACAGCCCGAAACGGAGTTGCGGAAGCTGTGCGACTTTCTCGAAGTAGACTTCACGCCTGCGATGCTGCGGTACGACCCCACACAGCATTTCAAAGGCGCCTTTGGCGACAATATCGGTATTCCGCAGCACGATGCAGCCAGCCCGGCGTCCGTCGACAAGTGGCAGGATGTTCTCTTCCGACCGGAGAATATCCTTGCCGCCAAGGTTTTTCTCGCTGCCACCTCCCCACAGATCCTCGCGCAGTTCGGCCAGGACTCGCAGAATCTCCAAGCACAGTTCGAGAACGCCATTCTGGAACGGGTGCTGCAAGGCGCCCTGCCATTCGACGCGCTAGCGCCCAGCCAGACATTGGCACTGGCCGACGAGGCCTGCGACAAGGGAGAGCAAGCAATCGAGGCCGAAGAATTCGATGAGGCAGCAGAGCACTTCGAAACCGCACTGTCCCTCGTTCCCAACCATACCCGCACGCAAAACAACATCGGCGTACTGTGGTGGATCAATCAACAACCGGAACACGCACTGTCATTCTTCGCCAGTGCGCACCAGAACGATCCGAACGACCGCACCTCACTGCTCAACTTCACTGCCGCGCTGACCGTGCAGGGGCATATCGAGCAGGCGCGCCACGTGTATTTCGGCTACATGATGAGCCACCCGGAGGACCATGAAGTCGCCGGCCTCTATCTCAGCCTCGACGAGAAGCCGCCTTCTACCCCACCTCCCCCGCCGGCGCCCTCCAAGACGGCGCGAGCGCAGGTCCGCGCAGACGATTTCTCCGACTATACGATTTCACGTGTCCGCCACTTCACTCGGCTCGGACTGCCGCCCATGCACGCGGGAGCGAACATCGAAGATTGTGACCTGAAGGTGTACCAGGACATGCTGACCTACTGGTTCATCCTCGACAACTTCCCACCGGGCGCTCGCCTGCTGGAAATCGGTGGGGGAAATTCCAGAATCATTCAGGCGCTGAAGGGCCAATACGAATTCTGGAATCTGGACAAATTCGAAGGACTGGGCGCGGGACCAACAGACGCCAGCAACACGGCAGGCCACACGCTGGTGCGCGCATACATTGGGGATTTTTCTCCTGAACTGGCAGACAACACCTTCGACGGCGTGTTCAGTATCTCGACCCTCGAACATACTCCACAAGACGACGCCACACTCGGGCGCATCGCTGCCGATATCGACCGCATCCTCAAACCCGGTGGGCTGTCGATGCACTGCATCGACGTGGTATTGCACCGGCAGGCCTTTATTCACCCGCTGATCCCTTACCTGCACGCTCACCGCCCCACCCTCAACCCGGCAGTCCCGCTCTGGGCACTGCGCCTCGACCCTGATCTTTGGCACATGAGCAAGGCGGCCTACGCACGGCAATGGCAGCCGATCACCCAGAAGACCTATGAAGCCTTCGGTCGACCGGCTTCCTATAATCTCGTCTGGCGCAAACCGGCCGCGACCTAGATCGCCCCCGCTCCAGCCCGGCACTTCGCCTGGCTACTCCCAATCGCGATGCCATCGATACAACATGAATAAGCCCAGACTTAAGGAACTCCCGCTGCGCCAGACCCGCCGTGTGTACGGCCCCGATGGCCTGCCGCTACTAGCCGCACCGCCGCGCAGGGGGGAGGACACCCCACCACGGATTTCGATCGTCACGCCCTCCTACAATCAGGGCGACTTCCTGGAGGAATGCATTCTTTCGGTGCTGGAACAAGGCTACCCAAACCTTGAATACATCATCATGGACGGTGGGAGTACCGACCGCTCCGTCGAGATCATCAAGAAGTACGAGAAATACCTGACCTACTGGCAGTCCCAACGGGACGGTGGGCAGTATCAGGCCATCAACGAAGGATTCCGTCACAGCAGCGGAGCCATCATGGCCTGGATCAATTCAGACGACAAATACCATCCCGGCAGCTTCCGAACCGTCGCCAACGCATTCATCAGCCACCCCGAGGTTTCCTGGCTCACAGGCCGTCCAAGCACGTGGAACGAACAGGGTGATCTGGCGGACGTCCGCCTGATGCGCACTTTCACCAGGGACGATTATCTCGACCCAGCGCTCGATACCTACATTCAGCAGGAAAGTACCTTCTGGCGCCGTGATCTATGGGAAAAGAGCGGCGGAGCGATCAATGGCGAATTTGACTACGCGGGCGACTTCGAGCTGTGGCTCCGCTTCTTCGACCATGCTCAGCTCCACCTCGTGGACGCACTTCTGGGCGGTTTTCGTTACCACGCCGCCCAGAAAACCGCCGTCGCCAGCGAGCGCTACCTGGAAGAAGTGCAGCGCATCCGCTGCACGCAACACGTCGCCAGCAACAGGGGCACGTCTCCCCCAACCCACCGGATCGAGATCGCCACCAGTCTTGTCCCCAACAACGTCAGCGGACAATTGCCCGCAGTCCGCAGCTGGCAAAAACTCGGTTTTGAGGTTGTCAGCATCAACCCTGCCGAGGAAATCCCCCTGCTCGACCAGCATTACCCGGGTGTCCGCTTTATCACCGCAAAACGCCACGGCAAACACCTGGTCGGCAAACCCTGTGTTTTCATCGACGATATCCTTAGCCACTTCCGCACAAGCGCAGCGGATCGTTTCGGGATCGTCAATTCCGACGTATTCCTTTTTGCTGACAAGGATTTCGTCGACTTTATCGGGCAGCACAGCCGGGACGCCCTTGTCTATGGCTCGCGCGTCGAAATCCCGAGATACGGCTCGGCGCTCGGCTATACGTATCACTATGGCTTCGATTATTTCTTCTTCGATCGCGTCCTACTGGATGCCTATCCGGCATCACAGTTCATGCTCGGTATCCCGTGGTGGGACTACTGGCAATGCTCTCAACTTTAGCTTATAGCCCTTGTGAACCCTATGGGAAACGGGTAAAATGGCGTTCGTTAAGTCATTGATAAATAGACAATATGAACTC